>NZ_JBNYXS010000035.1:0-47391 GCF_051380775.1 Janthinobacterium pasteuri
CGGCTGGCTGCGCATATTCCACGGGGTAGCCAGCCATTACCTGCCGAATTATCTGGGGTGGCGCTGGATACTCGACGCCGGACGCATCCGCTCCCCGGAAACATTGTTGAAGGCAACCATGGGAGAGTTCCCACACCTTACGGTGACATAGCCTTTTTTTATTCGCTCGCCCCCGTTCGGGAGGAATAGCACTTGCATGGCGGTAACGCCCCCGGTATCTTGTCGGATAGCCATGGCTTTGTGCCCTGGCATTCTTGGGGAGTCGCGCGTGACCAGTTTCCGCACCAATACCGACCGCCTGCTGGAAGTGCGCCTGCAGGATGAAAAAGTGCTGGCGATTGCCGGCACCATGGTCGCCTATACGGGCAGCATCAAATTTGAAAAATCCTTGCTCGGTGGCGAGGGCATCTTCGGCGCGCTCAAGCGCAAGGTGACGAACGAAGGCATGCAGGTGATGCAGGCCGCCGGCACGGGCACCGTGTTTTTTGCGCAGAATGCGGCCGAGATCACCGTCATGGCGCTGGCCGGCGAAAAGCTGACCATCGAAAGCAGCAGCCTGCTGGCTTACGACACGAGCCTGAAGACGGGCACCAGCTTTGCCGGCCTGCGCGGCGCCAGTTCGGGCCAGGGCCTGTTTTCCACTACCGTCGAAGGCCACGGCAACCTGGCCGTCATTTCGCGCGGCAACCTGATCATGCTGGAAGTGACGCCCGCGCACCCGCTGCGCGTGGACCCGGACGCCTTCGTCGGCTTCAAGGGAGATATCCGCCAGGAATTCGTTTTTGATGTCAACTGGCGCACCATGATCGGCCAGAGCTCGGGCGAATCGTACCAGCACAAATTCACAGGCCAGGGCGTGGTGTTCATCCAGCCCGCCGAACGTTAAGTTAGCGAGGACCCGCGATGCCTGTCTATCAGCAAATCAATGAAAAGATGCTTGAGGTTAAACTCGGCAATGAAGAAGTGTTCGCGCGCAAGGGCGCCATGGTGTCTTACCAGGGCGACGTGGCGTTCAGCCGCTCTTTCCTGGCCGGCCAGGGCGTGCAAAGCCTGGCCATGCGCGCCGTCACGAACGAAGGCTACGCCATGATGTCGGCGCGTGGCACGGGCAGCGTGTTTTATGCGCAGGGCGGCCTGTTCGTCAGTATCGTGCCCGTGCGCGGCGAAACGTTTTATGTGGAAAGCGATTCTCTGCTGGCCTTCGATGCGCGCCTGACGGCCGGCACCATGTTCCTCGGCAACCAGGGCGGCGTGCAGGGCGTGGTGCGCGGCATGGCCTCGGGCCAGGGCTTGTTTACCACCACCTTGCAAGGCACGGGCGAAGTGGCGATTTTGTCGGATGGCAACGCCATCGGTTTGCCCGTCACGCCGGACGTGCCCGTGTTTGTCGACCCGCAAGCGTATATCGGCCACACGGGCCAGCTGAGCTCGACCATCGTCACGGACCTGAACTGGAAAACCTTTGTCGGTCAGGCGTCGGGCGAGTCGTACCAGGTGAAGTTCACGGGCCAGGGCACGGTCTACATACAAGCGAGCGAAAGGTAAGCCATGACGATTTACAACCCTGATACCTTGCCGAAGAACGATAACTTGAACCGTTTTTCGTATGTCATCGACGTCAAGGAACAGATCTTCATTCGCAAGGGCAAGATGATTGCCTTTTATGGCGAGCTGCGCTTCGAAGCCATGGGCAGCAGCGTGCTCGACTTGATCGTGCGCAACGCCTTCAATGCACCGAAATACATCCACCACTTTGTCGTGGCGCAAGGCCAGGGCCAGTTGATTTTGGGCGACAACGGCAACGACCTGGCGTGCTACGACCTGGACAACGCCAACATGACCATCCGCGCGAAAAACCTGCTGGGCTTTACCAAGGATGTGATTTGCCAGGAATCGACCCTGCCCGGCTATCTGACGATGATAGGCACGGGTAAAGTCATCGCCTCGTCGAACGGTCCCGTGCACTTCCTGGAGTTGCCTTGCCGCGTGGATGAGCAGGCCGTGCTGGGCTGGGCCGATTGTCCCAGTCCTTCCTACCACTACGATTATGCCCACGTGCAGGGCTGGGCCTCGGCCGCCGGCGCGCTCACGGGTTTCAGTTTATCTGGCGAGGAAAAGCAGATCGACTTCACGGGCGCCGGCACGGTGCTGGTGCAGTCGTCCGAGCTCGATGTGACGGGCAGTTCCGCCCTGATGCAGCTGCTGGCGCAATTGCCGCTGCTGGGCAAGGAAGACCTGGGTACCTTGAGTCTTTCCGTACAGCAGCAGATGAAGGACAGTCGTTAAGACTAGGAAGTCCAGGAGTACCTGACAGAACCGTAGCGAGCGGAAGGGAGAGGTAGCCGAGAAGCGCAACCGTCCTAAAGTACGGTGAGCATCGCACGCTGCCTATACCGACGCGCAGTAGGTTCGGTCAGGTACTCAAGGTCGCGCCCAGCTGGGCGGCCGCTTCTCTAAAAAGGCGCTCACGCCTTCGTCTGCATCCTCTTCCATCATGTTGTGCGCCATCACGTCGCCCGCATATGCATACGCGTCGTCCAGCGGCAGCTGGCGCTGCCGGTAGAACATGGCCTTGCCGTAGCGGATGGCTGTCGGGCTTTTCGCCATGATTTGCTGGGCCAGGCGCGCCACGGCCTCGTCGAGTGCCGCATCGGCCACCGTTTCATTGATCAGGCCCCAGTCGGCGGCCGTGTCGGCGTCGATGAAGCGCCCCGTTACCAGCATGTCGAAGGCCCGCTTGGGCGACACATTGCGCGACAGGGCCACCGATGGCGTGGCGCAGAACAGGCCCACGTTGATGCCGGACACGGCAAAGCGCGCGGACGCGCCCGCCACGGCCAAGTCGCAGCTGGCCACCAGCTGGCAGCCGGCCGCCGTGGCGATGCCGTGCACGCGGGCAATCACGGGCACGGGCAAGGCCTGGATGGCTTGCATCACGCGCGAGCATTGCGCGAACAGGGTTTGATAATACGCAAGCTCACGCGTGGCTTGCATCTGGCGCAAATCGTGGCCCGCGCAAAAGGCCTTGCCTTCGGCGGCCAGCACCACACAGCGTACCTGCGGTTGCTGCGCGATGCTATCGAAGGCCTCTTGTAGCGCGGCCAGCATGGCGACGGACAGGGCATTGAATTGCAGCGGACGGTTCAGGCGCAGGGTGACGAGGCCACCCTCATCTTCGCGCAGCACCAGTGGTGCGTCGGTATCGTGTAAAACGGTCATGCAGTCTCCAGTGGCCTGATGGCCTTGTTGTTCTAGGAAATCTTATTTGGCGGCGTTCACGCTGCCGATGCCGGCGACCGACTTGTGGACGATCTTCGGCTTGCCGTAATACGTCAGTTCGCCCATGCCGCGCACGACGGCGTTCAGTTCTCCCGAGGAATACACCTTGACGGAACCGATGCCGTCGAAATTGACATCGACGTTTTTCGCCAGCAAGGCTTTCGTATCGACTTCGCCCACGCCTTGCGCCTTCAGGCGCAGCCAGTCGACCTGGCCATCGGCAGCCAGGCGGCCCGCGCCCTTGTAGCTGATGTCGACTCGTGGACCATTGAGCTTGGTCAAGATCTTCTCGCCCGCGCCTTCTGCGATCAGCTTGCGCAAGGTGGGCATGGTGATGATGACCCGCGGGTCGCCCTCCGTTTTCTTGATATTTTTATCCTTCATGGAAATTTTCAACTCGCCATCGACCACTTCCGTGATCACGCCGCTGAGGAATTTCTGGTCGCCGCGCAGCAGCAGGGTCTGCTCCTTGCCCGATTCCACCTCGATGCTGATGGGGCCACGGATATCGATGGCGTTGAAGGTGGCGACCGTGCGGCTTTGCTCGTCGGCATGCGCGAGGGTGGAGAGGCAGGCGAGGGACAGGACTGACAACAGGAACAGAGGGCGCATGGCGGTTTCCTTGGATAGTTGATCAGTGTATTCTATGTTGCAACATCTCTAACGGGGAGAAATTTGCGATGAATTGCACAAATCGCGGCGCCGATGACACGCCCCCGCCATCGGCCAGGCGCGCGCCCGCCAAGGCGCCATTGGTCTATGCTATGGCGTACCGCGTCCTGGAGACCAGATGAAAAATTACCACAAAGAAGATTATCCCGTCGCCGATATCCGGCGCTTCCTCGAACCGGGGCCGGTGGTGCTGGTCAGCTCAACGTGGAAGGGCGAAAGCGACGTCATGACCATGGGCTGGCACATGCTGATGCAATTGTCACCATCGTTGCTGGGCTGCTTCATTTCCGACGCGAATCACAGCTATGAAATGATCAAGCGCAGCATGGAGTGCGTGATCAACCTGCCCACGGCCGACATGGTCGACCAGGTGGTGGCCATTGGCAACTGCAGCGGCGAAGATACGGACAAGTTCGCCGCCTTCGGCCTGACGGCCCAGCCGGCCGAGCAGGTGGGCGCGCCCCTGATCGCCGAGTGCTACGCCAACTTCGAATGCAAGCTGGCCCAGGTAGCGGGCAATCCGAAGGGTGGCTTCTTCATTTTCGAATGCGTGAAAGCCCACGTGGCCACCTCGCCCAAGCTGCCCGAAACCCTGCACTACCGGGGCAATGGCGAGTTCATGGTATCGGGCCGCACCATCAGCCGCAAGAGCCTGATGAAGCCCGAGATGCTGTAGGACACCTGATCAAACCTCGCGCGTCGATATAGGCGGCCTGCGATGCTCACCGTACTTGAGTACGGTTGCGCTTCTTAGCCACCTCTCTCTTCCGCTCGCTACGGTTTTGTCAGGTGTCGTTAGACCGCTTAAATTACCCCCTTAAATCACCCCTTGCGCCAGCATCGCATCGGCCACTTTGACAAAACCGGCGATATTGGCGCCATCCACATAGCTGACGGTGCCATCGGCGCGCGTGCCGTATTGCTTGCATGCGGCGTGGATGCCTTGCATGATCTGCAGCAAACGCGCGTCGACTTCTTCGCGCGGCCAGGAAATTCTGGCCGCGTTCTGGCTCATTTCCAGGCCCGACGTGGCCACGCCGCCAGCATTGCTCGCCTTGCCTGGCGCATACAGCACGCCGGCCGCCTCGAACGCCTTGGCTGCCTCGATGGTGGTGGGCATGTTGGCGCCTTCGGCCACGCATTGCACGCCATTGGCGATCAAGGTGCGCGCATCGTCGATGTTCAATTCATTTTGCGTGGCGCAGGGCAGGGCGATGTCGACCGGCACGTGCCATGGCGACACACCCGCCTCGAAGCGCACGCCCGTGCGTTCGGCGTAGTCGCTGACGCGGCCATACAGATGGTTCTTGATCTCCATCAGGATGGCCAGCTTTTCCGGCGTGAAACCGTCTTCATCGATGATGGTGCCGCTGGAATCGGAGACGGTGATGACTTTCGCGCCCATGGCCATGGCTTTTTCCACTGCGTACTGCGCCACGTTGCCCGAACCGGAAACGGACACGCGCATGCCTTCAAACGAGCGGCCCCGCGTTTTCAGCATTTCCTCTGCAAAATACACGGTGCCATAGCCCGTCGCTTCCGGACGCATCAGCGAGCCGCCAAAGCTGGCGCCCTTGCCCGTGAACACGCAGTCGGCGCGGTTGCTGAGCTTTTTCATCATGCCGGCCATATAACCCACTTCACGCCCGCCCACGCCGATGTCGCCGGCCGGCACGTCCGTGTCCGAGCCCACGTGGCGGAACAGTTCACTGACGAAGGCCTGGCAAAAGCGCATCACTTCGCCCGGGCTCTTGCCCTTCGGATCGAAATCGGCGCCGCCCTTGCCGCCGCCCATCGGCAAGGTCGTCAGGGCATTCTTGAACGTCTGCTCGAAGGCGAGGAATTTCAGCACGGACAGCGTGACGGAAGGATGGAAGCGGATGCCGCCCTTGTACGGCCCGATGGCCATGCTGTGCTGGATGCGGTAGCCGCGATTGACTTGCACCTGGCCATGGTCATCGACCCACGACACGCGGAACATCACCACGCGCTCCGGCTCGATCAAGCGTTCCAGCAAGCCTTGTTCCGCGTATTTCGGTTGCTGTTCCAGGAATGGCCACAAGCTTTCCATGACTTCGGTGACGGCTTGCAGAAACTCGGGTTGACCTGGATTGCGTGCGGCGACATGCTGGACATACTCGTGAGCAGATGCGTATTTCATCAGAATTCCATGGAGGTGATCGGTTATTTGGGCAACTATCATCGCAGATTTTGCACGAAAATAGTGCATAAATTTGGTTCTGAGGGGTTTCTGCTACATGATGGGGATTTTTTAGGGCTGTGCGCACGATGCGATGGGTAAACGACAACGCCAGCCCGAAGGCTGGCGTTGTCGTTGCGGGTTTGGCTGGTCAAGCCAGGATAAGCCTCACCCCGCCATGCTGCGCAGTATCAAACCCGTGATATAGGCGCCATAGGTGCCCAGCGCATAGCCGAGCACGGCCAGCAGCACGCCCACGGGCGCCAGGGACGGGTGGAAGGCGCTGGCGATGACGGGGGCCGAGGCGGCGCCGCCGATGTTCGCTTGCGATCCCACTGCCATGAAGAATAGCGGCGCACGTATCAGCTTGGCGACGAGCAGCATCAGGCCGCCGTGCACGGCAATCCAGATCAGGCCCAGCAGGAACAAAAATGGCTTGTCGAACAGGGCTTTCAAGTCCATGTGCATGCCGATGGTGGCCACCAGCACGTACAGCATGGCCGAGCCGATGGTCGAGGCGCCCGCGCCTTCCAGGCTGCGCGCGCGGGTAAAGCTGAGCAGCAAGCCGAAGGTGGTGGCGAGCACGACGATCCAGAAGAAGTTCGACGTCAGGCTGTAATCCTGCAGGCGCCACTCGGCCGGCAGGGTGGCGATCCAGTTGATGATGGGGCCGGCCAGGAAGTGCGACAGGCCCGTCACGCCCAGACCCACGCCGAGGATGATCATGATGTCGGTCAGGCTGGCAACGCGCGCGTGCTGGGCGCGGTAGCTTTCGATGCTGTCCTTGAGCGCATTGATGGCCGTCAAATCGGCACCCGTCCAGCGGTCGAAGGCGCCCGCGCGGCCTGCCAGGAACAGCAGTACGGCCGTCCAGACGTTGGCCACCAGCACGTCGACGGCGACGAACTGTCCGAACAGCGTGGCATCCACTTCAAATACTTCCTTCATGGCCGCCTGGTTGGCGCCGCCGCCTATCCACGAACCGGCGACAGTCGTCATGCCGCGCCAGGTGTCGCCTGCCACCGTTTCCGGGTGGATCAAACGCAAGGCTTCGAACGAGACGAGGGCGCCCAGCATGACGCCAAGCGTGCCAGTGAGAAACATGATGATGGCCTTGGGGCCGAGGCGGACGATGCCGCCGAAATCGATAGCCACGCACAGCAGCACCAGCGCGCTGGGCAGCAGGTAGTCGCGCGCCACGGCGTACAGGCCGGACGTGTTGCCATTGATGATGCCGAAGGTGTTGAGCAGCGCCGGGATCAGGTAGCACATCAGCAGTGAGGGGATATACGTGTAAAACTTTTTCCAGAAGCCGTTCGTGCGGGAGGCGGTCCAGAAGACGGCCCCCAGGGTCATGGCAAGCAGGCCGAGGACGACGGCATCATTGGTGATCAGGGCAGGTGTGGCAGGTGGCATCGGGGATTCCGGTGAACGTGTCAGGAACGCCCGGGATGCCGATAAGGCTCCCGGGCGCGGGGTGGCCGTATCGTATAGCAATGTTGAGGCTTAAACAAATTGTTTAAGCGCTGCCTTGCAGATTTTTACTTGTCAAATCAAACACTTAGAAACTGCTCGCCACCCCGCGTACCAGACTGGCGGTTACAAGTTTACAAATAGCGCGCCAGCAAGGCCTTGTCGAGGGCGCCGTCGAGTTCGATGCGCACGAAGTGGCCGCTGCCGGGCGCCACCTGGATTTCCTTGCCGTCATCGCTGAGCATGCGTGCTATGGTGAAATCGCGGTTGCCGCCCGGATGCAGGGCCTCGATGCGGTCGCCCACGGCGAAGCGGTTTTTCACTTCCACCCTGGCCCAGCCGTCCGTCACGCCCAGCACGTCGCCCACGTACTGGCTGCGGTCCGCTTCCGAGGCGCCGCGCATGTAGTTCTGATGCGTTTGCGTGTGGTGGCGCTGGTAAAAACCGTCCGTGTAGCCACGGTTGGCCAGGCCTTGCAACTGGCCCAGGAGGCCGATGTCGAAAGGACGGCCCGCCACGGCGTCATCGATGGCCTGACGGTAGACTTGCGCCGTGCGAGCCGCGTAGTACAGCGATTTGGTACGGCCCTCGACCTTCAGCGAGTCGACGCCGATCTTGACCAGGCGCTCGATATGCTCGACGGCGCGCAAGTCCTTCGAGTTCATGATGTAGGTGCCGTGCTCGTCTTCGAGGATCGGCATCAGCTGGCCCGGGCGCTGGGCTTCTTCGATAAAGTAGGGCTGGTCGGCCAGCGGGTGGCGCGGCTGCTGGTGCAGGGCGGAAAACGCATTGTTGTCGGCCTCGGCCAGCGCCTGGTGAAATTCCAGCGGCACCACCTGCATGCCGCCCAGGTCGCCGCTGGCGTCTTCGGACGCATTTTTCACCTTGTAATCCCAGCGGCAGGAATTGGTGCAGGTGCCCTGGTTCGGGTCGCGGTGATTGAAATAGCCGGACAGCAAACAGCGGCCCGAATAGGCGATGCACAGGGCGCCGTGGACGAACACTTCCAGTTCCATCTCCGGGCAGCGCTGGCGGATTTCCTCTATCTCGTCGAGCGACAGTTCGCGCGACAAAATCACGCGTGTCAGACCCATGCGGTGCCAGAATTTTACATCCGCCCAGTTCACGGCATTCGCCTGCACGGACAGGTGCACGGGGACGTCCGGCCACTTGTCGCGCACCATCATGATCAAGCCCGGGTCGGCCATGATCAGGGCGTCGGGACGCATGGCGATCACCGGTTCCATGTCGCGCAAATAGGTTTTCAGCTTGGCATTGTGGGCGAAGATATTGCTGGCGACAAAGAATTGCTTGCCGCGCGCATGGGCGCCATCAATTCCCTCCTGCAAGGCTTGCAAAGTTGAAAAATCGTTATTGCGCACGCGCAAACTGTAGCGCGGCTGGCCCGCGTAGACGGCGTCGGCGCCATAGTCGAAGGCGGCATGCATCTTGGCCAGGGAGCCGGCAGGCAGGAGGAGTTCGGGAGCGTGGCGCATGGGCGAGGGGCAAAGCCGGCCATTCTATGCGGGCTGGCGCGGCGATGCCTTGCCTTGGGTCAAGGGATTGACATCCGGCGCCATCTGGCTCTCCGTCATCGTCGTGTACGCGGCCTTGGTACCGCTCGTGCCGGGCTTGTCGCTGGCCTCGACCACGCCTGCATCATCGCGGGGATAGGAACCCAGCGTTTCATGCGCTGCGGCGGGCGCAAAATCGTCGACCTGTATCAAGCCGTCGACCAGGCGCGCGTATTCCAGCAAGGTATTGTGCTCCTGGCAGTTGACGCTGCCTGCCGCCTTGGCCGTTGCCAGCCACTGTTGCATGGCGGACAGGCTTTGCGGCAAGTGCCGCAGGGCCGCGCCCTCGGGCGTATCTTTCAGGCGCTTTTCGATGGACAGCACTTCCGGCAGCAAGGCCAGTGCCCGCTCGGCGCAGGCCACGGGATCTGCCGCGTCGCTGGCCACATGGCCGTCGGCCAGCAGGCGTTCGCGGTCGGCGCCCGGCGTTTGCAGGGCCAGCGCCACTTCACTGCCGAGTTCGTCGGACGGCGGACGATGGGGCAGGCCGAACGGGAACAGCAAGGTGCGCAGCAGCACCGCGAGCACGCGCGCGGGGAAGTTATCGAGCACGCCCGTCAAGCCTTGCTGCGCCTTGACCAGCGCATCTTGCAGCGACCAGTGCACATAGGGCAGGTCGGCCTCGGGCCGGCCATCGTCCTCGTAACGCTTCAGCACCGACGAAGCCAGATACAGCTGCGCCAGCACGTCGCCCAGGCGCGCGGACAGCCGTTCGCGGCGCTTGAGTTCGCCACCGAGCACGAACATCGACATATCCGTCATGACGGCAAACGCCGTCGACAGCCGCGTCAACGCGCGGTAGTAGGGGGCCAGTGCGGGTGCGCCGGCGTCGGGCACGGCCGCCAGGCGCGCACCGCCCAGTCCGTACCATAGCCCTCTGGCCAGGTTGCCCAGCACAAAGCCCACGTGGCCAAAGAAGGCCGCATCGAAATCGCGCAGTGCTTTGCGGCCATCGCTTTCGCTGACGGCAGCCATTTCCCGGAGTACATATGGATGCGCGCGGATGGCGCCCTGGCCGAAGATGATCAGGCTGCGCGTAAGGATGTTGGCGCCTTCAACGGTAATCGCGATGGGGATCTGCTGGTAGGCGCTGGCGAGGAAATTGTTGGGGCCAATGCAGATGCCCTTGCCGCCCAGGATATCCATGCCGTCATTGACGAGCGCGCGTCCCCGTTCCGTGACGTGGTATTTGACGATGGCGGAAATGACGGCCGGCTTTTCGCCCAGGTCGACGGCGTGCGCAGCCAGGGTGCGGGCCGCGTCCATCAGGTACAGGTTGGCGCCCATGCGGGCCAGCGCTTCCTGCACTCCTTCAAATTTGCCGATAGCCATGTTGAACTGGCGCCGCACGGCCGCATACGCGCCGGTGCCGCGCACGGCCATCTTGCCCATGCCCACGCTGGACGAGGGCAGAGAGATTGCCCGTCCCGCCGCCAGGCATTCCATCAGCATGCGCCAGCCTTTACCCACCTGCGCCTGGCCGCCGATGACCCAGTCGATGGGGATGAAGACATCGTTACCGGACGTGGGGCCGTTCTGGAATGCGGCATTGAGTGGATGGTGGCGGCGGCCAATCACCACGCCGTCGTGGCTGGCGGGGATCAGGGCGCAAGTGATGCCCGGCGAATCGTTGTCGGAGAGCAAATGATCGGGGTCGCTGGTCTGGAATGCCAGCCCCAGCAAGGTCGCCACGGGCGCCAGCGTGATGTAGCGCTTGTTCCAGGTGAGACGGAAACCCACAGTGGCGCGCCCCTCATGCATGCCCATGCACACCACGCCCAGGTCGGGAATGGCAGCCGCATCGGAACCCGCATACGGGCTGGTCAGTGCAAAGCAGGGAATCTCCGTGCCGGAAGCCAAGCGCGGCAGGTAATAATTTTTTTGTTCTTCGGTGCCGTAGTGCAGCAGCAGTTCGGCCGGTCCCAGCGAATTGGGCACCATCACGGTCACCGCCAGCGCCGAGCAGCGGCTCGACAGCTTCATCACCACTTGCGAATGCATGTAGGCGGAGAACTGTTTGCCGCCATATTGTTTCGGGATGATCATGCCGAGGAAACCCTGGCTTTTCATGTAGGCCCAGGCTTGCGGTGGCAAGTCGAGTTGCTGCTGCGTTTCCCAGTCGTTGACCAGTTCGCACAGCCGCTCGACGTCGTGGTCAAGAAAGTGGCGCTCTTCAGCGGTGAGCGAGGCGCGTCCATAGGCCAGCAGCCTGGACCAGTTGGGCTGTCCGGAAAACAGCTGGGCATCCCACCAGGTGGTGCCCGCCTCAAGGGCGTCGCGTTCCGTATCGGACATGCTTGGCAAGATGCGCTTGAACAGGGCCAGCAAGTGTGGGGTAATCAGGGCGCGGCGCACGGGGCCGGGCGCGAACAGTGCAAGCAGGCCCAGCAGGGCCACCATCAGTATGATCGTCAGCATGCGATATCTCCCTGTGTAATAAATACAGGGTAGGCCGATATGGCCGATGTTACTGTGCGGTACTGCGCATACGCACAACGCCAACCGCAGGGGTTGGCGTTGTGGAGTGTGGCGTGAGGCGTATTAGCGTTGTGGAACGACAATCACCGTGTCGCCCGTCTTGCCTTTGGCGCCGTCGTCGCCCTTGGCACCGTCGTTGCCTTGAACACCATCGTTGCCTTGTGCGCCAGTGGCTCCCTTGGCGCCATCATATCCGGCGGCACCGCTGTCGCCGGTCTGGCCAGTGGCGCCGGTGGCACCAGTCGCGCCGGCAGGGGCTTCGGCGCCTTTGGCACCCGTAGCGCCTGCAGGACCAGGCGCGCCTGCAGGGCCGGGAACGACTTGCACGATAGGGGGCGCTTCGCGCTGGCAAGCGGTCAAGGCGAGGGTAGAGGCGAGCGCGAGCAATATCAGGGTGGTTTTCATGATGCATCCTTTGGCAGTGTGCCGTTATGTACGGAACGGCTCGACGGCGTCGGGCGCGAGTTTCGCATGGCGGTGTGGTGGGGAGAGCTAGCCAGGTGGCCGTCCCGCCGTGTCGCACAGGGCGCTGGCGGCGGGATGGGTATATGGTCTGCTTGCAGCATGCGCTCTTGGACAGCCGCAGTCCGTACGTTTGCCCACACAATGGGGCGGCGGGGTGGAGGTTTTGTGCAAAGACAAACAAAAAAGCCAACCCGAAGGTTGGCTGTGAAGTTTTACATCGGGTTGGCGGCTCCCGGATATACCGTCGGGCGCTGCATGGTACGCCTATTTGACGGTGAAACTCTGGCTGTAACCGCCATTCGTACTCGTATAGCCCAATACATCACTGAAAGCTAGAGAGCTAATCTGCCATGCACCCGCTTTGGCACCTGCGGGGATCGTCGCCGTCGTCCTGAAGGTGGCATGCTTCGCGTCGCCGGATGCCAGCACCCATTGGCTCCAGATGCGTGTGCCGCCGATATCGGCGTCGTTGTACCAGGAGGGGGTGGGCAGGTCGTTGAGATTGACCCCGGTCGCATCTGTCACGATGACAGTAGCCGTCACCAGTTGGCTTGCCTGTGAGGCTTCAACGGTGGTGGGGGTGACGGTGATAGCCGAAACGGCGGGACCCGACGTGTCGCTGAGTCCATTACCTTGCACGGTGAAGCTCTTGTCGTAGCCGCCATTCGTACTCGTATAGCCTAATGTGTCGCGGAACGCTGTCCAGCCAACAGTCCAGGAGCCTGCTTTGGCTCCCGCGGGGATCGTCACCGTTGAACTGAAGGTGGCATGCTTCGCATCTCCTGATGCCAGTACCCATTTGCTGTCGATGCGGGTGCCGCCGATATCGGCGATGTTGTACCAATAGGGATTGGGCAGGGCGTTGAGATTGACCCCGGTGGCATCTGTCACGATGACGGTGACCGTCACCGGTTGACTTGCCTGCGAGACGTCAACGTTCGTGGGATTGACGGTAATGTCCGACACAGAGGGCCCCGAGGTGTCGCTGAGTTCATTGCTCTGTACGGTGAAACTCCGGCTGTAACCGCCATTTGTACTCGTATATCCTAATGTGTCGCGGAACGCTGTCCAGCCAACCAACCAGGAGCCGGCTTTGGCGCCTGCGGGGATCGTCACCGTCGAGCTGAAGGTGGCATGCTTTGCATCTCCTGATGCCAGTACCCATTTGCTGTCGATGCGGGTGCCGCCGATATCGGCGATGTTGTACCAATAGGGATTGGGCAGGGCGTTGAGATTGACACCGGTGGCATCTGTCACGATGACGGTGGCCGTCACCAGTTGACTTGCCAGGGAGACGTCAACGGTGGTGGGATTGACCGTGATGGCCGAAACAGTGGGGCCAGAGGTGTCGACGGCGCTGGCGGTGACAGTGACCGTTGCGTCTGCACTGCTTGCTTTGCCATCGTTGACGATGAGCTTGACGACATACAAACCAGCGGCATCGGCGGTAAAGGTGGTCCTGGCCGAGCTGGCAGAGGACAAGGTGGCCGTACTGTTCGCCGGTTTTTCCGTCAGCTTCCAGGCAAACGTCAAAACATCGCCATTGGCATCCGAGCTGGCGCTGCCATTGAGTTCGACCACGCTGCCGGACAAGACATTTTGCGCGTAGCCTGCGTTCGCAACCGGCGCCGCATTGGCATTACCGGCCGTAATGCTGACCGCCGCGGCGTTGCTGCTGACCTTGCCGTCGTTGACGATGACGCTGGCAACATAGGTGCCAGCCACATCCGCCGTAAAAGTGGGTCTGGCGGAGGTCGGCGACGACAAGCTTGCGATGCTGCCTGCCGGTTTGGATTGCAGCGTCCATGCATAGCTGAGCGTACGGCCTGCATCCGCCGAGCTGGCGCTGCCATCGAGCGTGACGACAGTACCCGTGACGACGCTTTGTGCAGGCCCAGCCTGGGCGACAGGGGGGACGGCCGCAATATCGGCGATGACTTGCTTGATGGCGTCTGTATTGCTGATCTTGGCCAGCGCGGTCACGACCTGGGTGAGCTGGGCGGCATTGATTTTCACTCTGAGCGCATCCAGAAGCCGGTCCTGCGCATCGCCGCCGGCCGGGTTGTTTTGTGTCGCGGCTTTCAAGGGTGTGGAAAGGAAATCAGCGAGCGGGCTCGTGTCGACGACACCGTTCAGTACCGTACCCACATCAGCCTGCGCTGCTCTCACTGCCGTGGGCGTGATCTTGCTGTTGGCAATAGCGGCGTCAAAAGCGGCAAAGAAGACTGCGGGTTCGTTCCCCAATACCCGCGCCGTCAGCATCTCGGTCAGTGGCGTGATGTTGGCAGTGGCGGCGCTACCGCTTCCCAGCACCAGCGTATGTAATTTTGAGCTATCTACCGGATCGGTAATCTGGAGCAGGCACGGTAGTTTGCCACCGGCGGCGGCAAGGCTGTAGCTGCCGTCAGCCTGCGTCGTGGCGTTGCCTGTGCCCGTCTGGCATTTGGCAGTAATCATGGCGCCGGCAATGGCCTTTCCCGTTGCGGCAGTGCCGTTGACTGTTAAATCTGCCGGGGCCACAGGAGCCGGTGACGAGCCGCTACCACCGCCACCGCATGCAACGAGCATGCACGAACCAAGCACAATTGCCAAAGTCTTCATCGAATCTATCCATTTTTAATTTTTCAAGTGATGCCAGGTGGCGTCACGCTCAAACGGCCAAGCTCTTGTCGGAGTCAGTCTGTTAAGGGAAATTATATATCTTTAAGCAATATTTCATGCCTTGAAATTTAAGGCGATGTACCTGAAGGGACGTAGGATGTATTTTTTTCAAGCGGCGCGCAGCGCTGCGCGGCTTGCAGCGTGACTGGCGATAGGCTGGGCACGAGCAGCTCAGCAAACAAAAAAGCCAACCCGAAGGTTGGCTTTTTGATATTTACTACTGAATTCTTGGTGGCCCGGGGCGGAATCGAACCACCGACACAAGGATTTTCAATCCTCTGCTCTACCGACTGAGCTACCAGGCCAAGGCGGCGAATTATAGCAGAAAGACTTTCCACCTGACCAGAGCTAGCTGTGTTCAAATGCAACAGATGGCCAAAACATGGTGTTTTGGCATCCTTGTATGACCTGAAGGGATGTGGCGATGCTGCGATGTATTGGAGTGCAAGGCCTGGCGGCTGTGGGCTTGTTCAGTTTGTTTTGCGGGATGGCGCGGGCCGACGGGCTGGCCGATCTGAATGCTGCGCTGGCGCGCTTGCAGGGCCAGATGCCCATCAAGGCGCAGGTCGAGTCGAAAACCTGGCGCCGCGAGGGCGAGGGCAAGGCGGCGGAAGAGGATAGCGGCCAGGCCACGGTGGCCGTCGAGGGCGGGCCGGCGGGCTTGCAAGTGCTCTACGGCAAGGACTTGCTGGCGAAAGTCGAAGCCGAACAGCGCGCCAGGGGGAAGGATCCGAAGGTCAAGACGCCGATCGGCTTTGCGCTGGGGGAAATGAAGGCGACGGAGCTGCGCTCCATGGTGTCGGCGGCGGACGCCCTGTCGCGCGAAATCGAGGAGGCCGTGTTCAGCGGCGAAAAAATGGATAGCTACAAGGGCAAGCCGGCGCGCCTGCTCAGCTTTACCTTGTCGCTCGACAAGGTGCCTGAAAAAGACCGCAAGTATGTGAAGAAGTTCGAAGGCGGCATCGAGGTGTGGATCGCCGCGGATGGCACGCCGCTGGCCAGCCATTTCCACTTTGACGTGAGCGGGCGCGCGTTTGTCGTCGTCAGTTTTACGCAAAAGACGGAGGAGACGCGCCAGTATGGCGTCAGCGGCGACCATTTATTGTTGTTGCGCAAGGAGAGCAAGAATGCCACCTCGGGTGCGGGCGAGAAGGTGGAGAGCAAGATCGTCAAGACCTTGCAGCTACAGTCCTGATTTGTTGCTGAACCACGCAAGCCGCTGATCCAGCGGCGTAGTTATCCTTGCCTACATGGCCGAGCTGCCACCCAGGCCGCTCTTTTGCAGCACGCAGCGCCCCGCCTCGCAGGTGGCGCCGGGGTTCGTGACGATGGAGCAGGTCGACATCATGCCGTCCGCTTGCTGCTGCTTGCGGCTCGCCTCGGCTTGTGCCTGGGCCAGGGCCTTGAGTTTCTTGCCGTCATAGTCCTTGCTGGACCAGGCCAGGTAGCGCTCGGGGCCGCCGCAGGCCTTGGCACCGATGGCGATGGTTTGGCATTGCTGGGTGGAATCGCAGGCAGCGGCGCCCACTTCCGCCTGGATTTGCGCCAGCAAGCCGGCATTGCCGGGTGCGGGCGGCGCATCTTGTGCGGGGGCGCTGCCGCAGGCACTGGTGGCCAGCAGAACGAGGGCGGCGCATGCGGCGCGCAGCAGTGGCGACAGGGTGGAATAGTTTGACGTTTGCATGCCTTTATCATGGGCCACGCCAGCGGAAATGGCAAGCCCGATTCACCCTTGGCCAGCGCCTTGGGACTGCTCATTTTCCATATTCGCTGGTGCCAAGGCAAACTGCCGTGCATGAAAAATGCCCGCGTAAAAGCGGGCATTGGAGGTTTATTTCAGCGTACGCTGGAACAGCTGATAAATCCTGCGGTACTCGTCATACCACGCTTCCGGCTGCACGAAGCCGTGGCGCTCCATGGGATAGCTGGCCATTTCCCAGTTATCCTTTTTGAGCTCAATCAAGCGCTGCGACAGGCGCACGGAATCCTGGTAAAACACGTTGTCGTCGATCATGCCATGGGCAATCAAGAGGTTGCCCGTCAGTTTGTCGGCGTATTCGATTGGCGACGAGATTTTGTACGCTTGCGGATCGATGTCCGGCGTGTTCAGGATATTCGCCGTGTACTCGTGGTTGTAGGTGGTCCAGTCCGTCACGGGACGCAGCGCTGCGCCGGACTTGAAGACGTCCGGCGCGCGCATCAGGGCCATCAGGCTCATGAAGCCGCCATAGCTGCCGCCATAGATGCCCACGTTCTTGATATCGCCCTGGTGCTGCTGCGCCAGCCAGTTGGCGCCGTCGATGAAATCTTCCAGTTCCGGGTGGCCCATCTGGCGGTAGATAGCCGTGCGCCACGCGCTGCCATAGCCGAGCGAGGCGCGGTAGTCGACGTCGAGCACGATATAGCCTTGTTCCACCAGCAGGTTGTGGAACATCTGTTCGCGGAAGTACACGGGGTAGCGCTGCGTGACGTTTTGCAGGTAGCCGGCGCCGTGCGCGAACATGACGATCGGATAGCGCTTGCCCGCTTCCAGCTGCGCGGGGCGATACAGCTTGGCCCAGATCGGTGCCGCGCCATGCGTGGACGGCACTTGCACCAGTGCCGGCATGACCCAGTTGCGCGCCTTGAACGCCTCGCTGCGCGTATCCGTCAGGATATTCGCCTTGCCGCCTGCGACAGAAACCGTGGCCAGCTGGGCCGGCATATAGCTGGTCGAATAGCGCAGCAGCAGCTTGCCGTTGTCGGGCGACAGGCCGAAGTTTTCCACGCCTTTCAGATTCGTCACTTCGCGCGCGCCGCCATCGCTGGCCGTGCTGGCGCACACTTCATAGGTGCCGGGTGCCTGCCGGTTGCACATAAAATAGGCGGTCTTGCCGTCGCGGCTCCACTCGACGGCGCTCACTTCCCATTTGCCTTGCGTCAAGGCGCGAGCCGGAGCCGCGCCTGTTTTTGTGTACAGGTGGGCGTAGCCGCTTTCCTCGGACAAATACCACAGGGTGGCGTTGTCGGGCAGCCAGCCAAATTCCTCGGCGCGGCGGTTGACCCAGGCCGCGTCGCTGACGCGGTGCACGGGCACGAGGGCGCCATTGGCCAGGTCGACATTGGCGATCCAGCCGTCCTTGTTGTCGATGGCGCGGATGCGCACGGCCACCTTGGAACCGTCATCGGTCCAGGCGATGCCGTCGCGCTGGGCGTCGATGCGCACGGGGCGGTTGCCTTTTAGTGGCGGCAGCTTCTGTTCGGCGCGCAAGGTCGCCAGCGGGTCGGTGGCGATGCCGGGCAGGCTGTCGAAAGCGATCTCGCGCACCTGGCCCGTGCGCAGGTCGGCCAGTTTCAGGCTTTGCGCGATCGGCATGTTGCGGCCCACGCGCGTACGCTCGTCGTCCGCTTCCGGGTAGCCCGTTTCCGTCACGTAGCGGGCCAGTTTGCCCAGCTTGCCTTTTTCCGCGGCCTTGTCTTGCGTGACGAACAGCAGCCAGCGGCCATCGGGCGACAGGGCGCTGCCGGAAATCGTGACTTTCTCGCCCAGGTAGATCGGTTCTGGCGCGCGCGTGGCGTCCAGGCGGCGCTCTTCGTGGCGGCGCTCTCGGTTCGCGTCGCGGTCTTCCTTCTGGCGCGCCAGGTTGACGATCAGGCGCAGTTGCAGGTCGCGCAGGGCGTCCGCTTCCGGCTTGGCGTCCGGGTCCTTGGCCGCGCGCAACAGGGCCACGGGGGCGCTCAGGCGGTCAACGCGGCTCCAGCTGAACCAGTCGCTGCCGCTGCGGTACTGCACCGCGCTGCCGTCGGCCGAGTATTGCGGGTCGCTGATGGCCGAGACGCCGCGCGTGATCTGGATCAAGGTGCCGTTTTTCAGGTCGCGCTCGAACAAGTCGCCATTGCGCAGCAGGATGGCGCGCGTGCCGGCCCGGTTAACGACCATCTGCTGGCCATCGAGGTTCGCCAGTTGCGCATCGTCGACCTTCTTGCCGCTATTGAGCCTGGCGTTCGCGCCAGGTAATTGATAGGTGTCGCGCAGGGGCGAGCCGAGGCGTTTTTGCTTGTAATACAGTTGGCCATTCCAGCCCCACCATGCCGCATCGACAGGCGTGCCGATCCAGTCGGGATCGGCCATGGCCTGGTCCAGCGTGATCGGCGTGGGTGCGGCGATGGTGGAGGGGGCCGCATGGGCGGTGGGCAGCAGAGATAGCAGCAGGAGCGGCAACAGGGGAAGAACCAGACGCATCGGAGATCGCTTTATTTGACAAGATTATAAAAGGGGATGCTGAAGGTACAGGCTATGAGGCCGGTATTCTAGCGGAGGAGTTTCGTGGGGGAAATGCCGTAAAGCTAACGCCGTTCGGTCAGCCAGGTGATGAAGTCAGCGAGCGGCATGGGCCGCGCATACAGATAGCCTTGCAAGCCGTCGCAATCGTGGGCGACCAGGAAGGCGGCCTGCTCCTGCGTTTCCACGCCTTCGGCCACCACGCGCAAGCCCAGGTGGCGCGCCATGGCCAGGATGGCTTGCACGATGGCCGTGTCGCGCGCGTCGCGCGGTGTGTCGTCGATGAAGCGCTTGTCGATTTTGAGTTCGTACAGCGGCATCGAGGTCAGGTAGGCGAGGCTGGAATAGCCGGTGCCGAAATCGTCGATGGAAAAGCGGATGCCCAGGGCCGCCAGTTCGCGCATGCGCGCCAGCGAGGCGTCGCGCTGGTCGATCAGCAAGCCTTCCGTCAATTCCAGGATCAGGGCGTCGGCCGGCGTGCCGTGTTCGGCCAGCACCACCTGCACGCGGGTGGCGAAATCGGGTTGGCGGAACTGGGCCGGACTGACGTTCACCGACAGCGCCACGGGCGATCCTGCCTGCGCCAGCAGGCTGGCGGCGCGGCACGCTTCGCGCAGGGCCCAGTGTCCCAGCCTGACGATCAGCCCCGACTCTTCGGCGATGGGGATGAACACGCCTGGCGCAATGTGCGTGCCGTCAGGCTGTGGCCAGCGCATCAGCATTTCGGCGCCCGTCACCCGTCCATCGCGGTCAACCTGGGGCTGCACGTGCATGCACAATTGGCCCATGTCGAGGGCGTGCGCCAGCGCCCGTTCCAGGGTCAGGCGGCGCTCCACGCCCGCCTGCATTGCCGCTTCAAAGAAGGCGATGCCGTTGCGCCCTTCCGCCTTGGCGCGGTACATGGCGATGTCGGCTTCGCGCAGCAGGTCGTGCGCCTGCCGGCCCGCTTTTGGCAGCAGGGTCACGCCGATGCTGGCGCTGCAATGATAGGACTGCGCGTCGATATCGAAGTCGCGCGCGATGGCGGCGCGGATTTTCTCGGCCACCTGGGCTGCCGCATGAGCGGCGCCGTGCAGGTCATCGGCCAGGTGCGCCAGCAGCACGACGAATTCGTCGCCGCCGATGCGCGCCACCGTGTCGGCCTTGCGCATCTGCTGCGCCAGCCGTTCGCCCGCCAGGCGCAGCAGCGCGTCGCCGGTGGAGTGGCCGCGCGCGTCGTTGATGTGCTTGAAGTGGTCGAGGTCGATGAACATCAGCGCACTGATTTTACGGTCGCGCGGCGCGGCGGCCAGCAAGTGGGCGATGCGGTCCATCAGCAGGCGCCGGTTGGGCAAGCCCGTCAGCACGTCGTAGAAGGCCAGGCGGTGGATGTCCGCTTCGGATCGCTTGCGCTCGTCGATTTCCCGCTCGACGGCTACCCAGTGGGTTTGCTTGCCGTCCGCATCCGTGAACGGCACCAGTTCCGCTTCGACCCAGTACGCCTTGCCGGCCTTGTTGTAATTGAGCAGTTCCGCGCGTGCCGGCTGGGCGCGGTCCATCGCGGCGGCGATGCGCGCCAGTTCGTCCGCATCGGTGGCGGGGCCGTGCTGGAACAGCAGGCTGCGACCCAGCACCTCGGCGCGCGCATAGCCGCTGCTGCGTTCGAAGGCGTCGTTGACGAAGATGATGCGCGTGGCGGATACCGCTCCCACGCCGGGCAGGGCATCGGTCACTTCGGCGATCATCACCATGTCGTTCAGGCGGGCCAGCGCCGTGGCCGTCAGACGCAGATCGGCGTTCAGCTGCGACAGGGCCTGGCTGCTGCGTTCCAGGTGGCGCAGCAGGAAGGCGCAGGAGAGCGTCAGCACGGCGGCGATGAACAGGAAGTTCAGGGCCACGATCAGCGCGCGCAGTACGGGGGAGTCGGGCACGCCCTGCAGGTGCAGGGTGACGTCGGGATGCAGGCCGAGGAAAAAGATGGTCAGCGAGGTCAGGGCCAGCGTTGACAAGGCTGGCCGCATGCCCAGCAGCAGGGCCGCCAGCACGGGCATGAGCATCATGTAGATCTGACTGACGGGGCCGATTTTCAGCAACAGGCCCACGCCCACCAGGTAGGCGACGATGAGAAATTGCCACACGCGCCAGCGGTAGGGCATGCTGCGCAGAAGCCAGATAATGCCGATCCAGCCGATGGCCAGCACGTCCAGGATCGCTATCGACCAGATAGCTTCGCGCGCCGCCAGCAGCGCGCTGGGAATGGCCGTCACGAAGCCAAGCAGCAGCACCACCTGCAGCAGGTGCTTGAAGACCAGGCCGCGCCAGTGCGCGAGATCGTTCGACACCGCCACGCTGCCGTCCTTTCTCCAGAATGCCGTGGAAGCTTACTGAGCAGTAGCTTGATTAAATACTACGCGGTATATTTCTTCATGTCATCTTGATCATTAAGCATGATTGCCGGCGTTCAGCGTTCAGCGTTTCAGGCTGGCAGTGGAAGGGGGCAGGCGATAGGGCAAGAGGGAACTCCAGGCGGTGGGAACAAAAAAAAGCCAGCCTGTCGGCTGGCGCTGTGGGGTGAAGCGCCCACTGACGCTTCGAACCGGCGCTTATTTTTTGGGCGCGCTCAGGCATTCTTTCATGAATGCCTTGCGCGCGTCGCCCTTCATATCCTTGGCGTCTGCATTGCACGTTTTCATCTTGTTTTGCTGCGTCATGGCCGGCGCCGGCTTGGCGCTCAGGCATTCCTTCATGAAAGATTTGCGCTCATCGCCTTTCTTGCCCGCGGCATCGGCATTGCAGGTGGTCATTTTCGACTGTTGCGCCGTCTTGGCGGCAGGGGCCGCTTCCGGTGCGGCGGCAAAGGCGGTGCTGGCAAACGCGGCAGCGATGCAGAGGGCGATTAATTGTTTCATGGCAAATCCTTGTAGACGCAGGCGATGGAAGGGGACATGCAATCGGCAGTTCACAGCCGATATGCAGAACGTAACTAACTATATGACATTTATCAACAAAATTTCTAATCGAGTGTGTCTTTTTGTTACTGCCAGGCGCCAGGCGTCCACCGGCTGGTCCGGGCAGTCATTCTGCAGCAGCAGCGGCCCTGTTTTTTGCTATGCTAGCGTTTTTCCACCGGCCGATGCCGCTGCCTTGGCCGGCGCACCCTCAATACGGAGTAGTTATGGTCTCGTTGCAAGAGCAGTTTTTAAAGGCCGGCCTGGTCGACAAGAAGAAGGTCAAACTGGCCAACCAGGACAAGAGCAAGCAAAAAAAGGACGAGCGCAAGAGCGGCACGCAAAGTGTCGATGAGGTGCGCCTGGCCGCGCTCGAGACGCAGCGCAAGAACGCCGAACGTGCGCGCGAACTGAATGCGCAGCGCGACGCGGCCGCCAACCAGAAGGCCATCGTCGCGCAGATCGCGCAAATGGTGCAAAAGAACCGCCAGAGCAAGGGCAACAACGGCGACGTGCCGTATAACTTCACGTTCAGCAACAAGATCGAGCGTATTTATGTGACGGCCGCCGTGCAAGCCCACCTGGTGGCGGGCCGCCTGGTGATCGTCTGCCTGGGCGGCGCCGTGGAACTGGTGCCGCGCATCATCGCCGACAAGATCGCCGAACGCGATCCGGCCATCGTCGTGCGCGTGAAACAGGCCAGCACGGAAGTGGATGAGGACGATCCGTATGCGGCGTTCCAGATTCCTGATGATTTGATGTGGTAAGGAGGCGATTTCCCGGCGCCAGGTGCGTTGGATGATGGTAGCGAGCGGGCCGGAAACGGCCCGTTCAGGACGACGTTTATAACAGCGCCAGATCCGTTTTTCCGTAAGATTGTGGCGCCGCCCGAATGTGGCATACTGGATCGAGCGGGCCGTGAGGCCGCCCAGTTGCGGCCGGCTTCTGTTTCTGCTGCCTCCCGTGACACCCTACGTCCGACGTTAGCCAGAGTGATCAACATGCGTATGCGAAAAAAATCTGACCTTCCGACCAAGCTCTGTCAGCAATGCCAGTTGCCGTTTGCATGGCGTAAAAAATGGGAAAAGGTCTGGGCCGAGGTGAAATACTGTTCAGATCGCTGTCGCCAGGATAGCAAGCGTCAGACATGAATACCGACCCCGTCGCAAGGTCGGCACAAACGCATATTTACTGGTTTCGCAATGACTTGCGGCTCGAGGATAATCCGGCTTTGCGCCAGGCCTGCCAACGCGCCGGCCATCTGCTGTTTGTGTATTGCCATCGCAGCGCGTCGGTCGCGACGCGCTGGAATGTGCCGCGCACCAGTCCGCATCGCCAGCATTTTCTCCGGTCGGGTCTGGCGGACTTGGCGACGCAGCTGGCGTCGTACGGCAGTCAGTTGCTGGAGGTCGAGGGCGACCCCGCCCAGGTGTTGCTGGCACTGGCGCATTCCATCGGCGCGACGACTATCCATTGCGAGGAGATTGCCGCGCCAGAAGAGCAGGGCGACCTTGCCGCACTGCGTGCTGCTGGCCTGACAGTAGAAGCGCTGTGGCAATCGAGCTTGCTCGATCCGGCAGCGCTGCCGTTTCCGTGCGCTGCCTTGCCCGATGTATTCACCAACTTCCGCATCCTCGTCGAGCGAGAGCAGGTGGCGCCGTCGGCCCCGCTCGCGCGGCCGACGATGATTCCGCCCTTGCCGCCGGCCTTCGCAGCCCTGGCTGAAACCTGGACAGTGGTGCCTGACGTGCCCCAGGACGCGCATCTTGCCACCGCACGGTCGTCGTTCCCGTACGCGCTACCGGCTTTTTACGGTGGCCCGAGTGCCGCCGCTGAACATCTGCGCCAGTATTTTTCTGGCGCGCTGGCGCACACCTACAAGCTCTCACGCAATGGCTTGACCGGCGTGGACTATTCCACCAAGTTTTCGCCATGGCTCGCCTGCGGCGCGCTATCCGCGCGCATGGTCTGTGCCGCGCTCAGGCAGTTTGAAGCAGTGCACGGCGCCAACGACAGCACTTACTGGATCTGGTTTGAATTGATGTGGCGCGACTATTTCCGCTTTCTGCACCTGCAGCACGGGGTCGCGCTGTACCGGGCGCAAGGTTTGAGCAGCCTGGGCCAGCCCAGTCACGATGCGCATCGATTCGAAGCATGGTGCCAAGCTCGCACCAGTGAACCGCTTGTCAATGCGGGCATGGCCGAGCTCAGTGCCACCGGTTACCTCTCCAACCGGCTGCGTCAAATTGTTGCCAGTTACCTGGTGCACGATCTGGGCTGCGATTGGCGCGCCGGCGCTGCCTGGTTTGAAGCGCAACTGATCGACTACGACGTCTACAGCAATCAGGGTAACTGGCTGTACGTTGCCGGCCGGGGGACCGACCCGCGCAATGGGCGACGGTTCAACCTGCAAAAGCAAATGCGCGACCATGATCCAGACGGGGCCTATCGGCGCCTCTGGGCGACGCAAGGCACGGCGCAGGTCGAACTGAAGTGAGGGATGTCAAAGGGGTGCAGCGCTTGCGCCGGAAATGAGCCGGCGCCAAGGACTGCGCACCCCAGAAACGACAACGCCCACTAACATGAGTGGGCGTTGCGTGAACGAATTCTTGGTGGCCCGGGGCGGAATCGAACCACCGACACAAGGATTTTCAATCCTCTGCTCTACCGACTGAGCTACCAGGCCAAGGTGGAGAATTATAGCAGACCAAAACGGGAATGCAAGAGCCGGCTGTGACTTTTCTTGGATTTCTTAGGTGCACGTGCTTTTTTAGATCGGGAAGTACCGTGTAGCCAAGGGGAGCACTGCAGGCGAACGCTCTTGCGTGCGTAGTACTATTGTTTGATAATCAATGCTTTATCAAACCAGTCAATCCGCATCGCGATATACACACCGGCGTCAGCCGGTTTTTTTATGCGCGGCGCAGGCGTTGACTTCAGTGGCGGAAGAGGGACGCGGCAATGGCTATGCAACGGATGGCGCTGGAAAATGGGCGCGCGCGGCGTGCGTTGGCGGGTTTGCTGGGGGCGTTGGCGGTGCTGGTGTGCACCGCAGCGCCGGCACAGGCGCACGATGGGAATAGCGTAGCGCTGGCACGCTTGTGGAGCGCTGCGCGCGCCACCCATCCGGCGCTGGCCGACGACCGCGTCGACTGGGACCGCGCGCTGGTGGCGGCCTTGCCTCAGTTGCGGGACGAAGACGATGCAGCCAGTTTGCGGCTGGCCATCGCGACTCTGATGGCGCCGCTGCACGATGATGCCTTGCGCATCGGGGCAGAGGCGCCGGCGTACGTGCGCTGGCCGGCCGATGGCGATGTGCTGGAGTGGCTGCCCGGCGACACGGCGCTGCTGCACCTGCATCCGGGCATGCGCGATGGTAGCCCGCTGCTGCTGCTGCTGCCGGCCAGGGCCCGGCAAGTCATACTTGATTTGCGTGCGCGCAGGGAGCTTCCGCGTCCACCGTTGCCCACCATGCTGCATGCCGTGCTGGCGCAGTTGATCACCGAACCATTGCTGCTGCCGGCCGAGCGCTATCGTTTTTCTACCGGCCCGCGCCCGAATACTCCCGGGCAGTGGGAAGGCATGACGGCGGGTTTCATGCAATTGGAGGCGCAACGGCTGCAGCCGGCGCCCGGTGCGCGGGCCCTGCCCATGGTCTTCATCGTCAATGACACGCAATCGGTGCCGCATGCCGTGCTGGCGCTGCAGCGCACTGGCCGCGCGCGCATCGTGGCCGAGGAGGGCGCCTGGCGCAGCCGCGCCGGTCCGGTGCAAGCCTTGTCGATAGGCGATGACTTGCGCGTCGAATTCGCGTCCGGCCAATTGGCCTGGCCGGACGGCAGCGCCGCCGTGCTGGCTGCTGATCGTACCTTGCGCATGGATCGCGCCACCGGGCCGGCCAGTGCGCCAGTCAAGGCGGCGCTGGCGCTGCTGGCGCAGCCATCGATGCCGGTGATATCGGTGATATCGCCGCCGGCATCCGCTGCGCTGTATCCGGTGCGCCACGACGACGAAGCTTATCGCGACATGCGCTTGCCCGAGCGCGAGTGGCGCATGCTCGCTGCCATCAAGCTGTGGGCCACGCTGGATAATTACTTTCCGGCCAAGCCCTTGATGAGCCGTTCGTGGGATGACGCCTTGCAGCGCTGCCTGCACCAGATGGCCCAGGTGCACGATGCGCGCGAGTATGGCCTGATCCTGCAGCAGATGGCAACCAGCCTGGATGACAGCCATGTCGGCGTGGGCAGTCGGGCGCTGGGCGGGAATAGCCGCACGCACGGCATAGGCGTGGTGCTGGCTGCCATCGATGAGGGCATCGTGGTGGCTAACGTGACAGACCCTGCTTTGCTGCGTTCGGGCCTGCTGAACGTGGGTGACACTATCGTGCAAATCGATGGCGAGTATGTAGGCACGCGTCTGGGGCGCTTGCGCGCCACGACGGCAGCTTCGAACGAAGCGGGACGCTGGCGCAAGGCCATGGCCGAGATGTTGACTTTTCTGCCCGGCGCCAGCGTGACCTTGCAGGTCGATAGCGGCGATGGCAAGCGGCGCGAGGTGGTGTTGCAGCCGACGCCGCTGGACGATGCGCTGGCGCCGCGCCACGCGCGCCCGATGATCGCGCTGGACAAGGGCATTGCCTACGTCGACCTGGACCGCTTGCAGGCGGGCGAGGTGGACGCCATGTTTGACAAGATACAAGGCAGCCGCGCCCTCATACTCGATATGCGCGGGTATCCGCATGGCACCGGCCGCGCCATCGCGGAACGGCTCAATGTCAATGACGCCAGTATCTTCGCCAGGAGTTACCAGCAACTGGTGACGGCGCACGAGACCAGCGACGGCGTGCAACTGGCGTATCCCGATCGCCTGTACCCAGCCCTGGCGCCCGTATACCGGGGCCAGGTCGTCATGCTGATCAACGAACATACGCTAAGCCAGGCCGAGCATCTGGCGCTGGCGGTCGAGGCGGCCACGCCCGTCACCTTTATCGGCACGCCCAGCGCGGGCGCCAATGGCGACTTGCGCGAAGTGGTGCTTCCTGGAAAAGTCCATGTCTGGTATTCGGGGCTGGAAGTGCGGCATGCCGACGGACGCCAGCTGCAAAGAGTGGGCGTGCAGCCGCACATCACGGTCGCGCCCAGCGTGGCCGGCTTGCGCGCGGGGCGCGATGAAGTGCTGGAGCGGGCGCAGGCATTTCTGCGCCAAGATCAAGAATAGTTGAAGTCTTTGGCTTTTCTCCGTTTCCGCTGGCGGGCGCGCATGCTGAAATGGGCACGGCAAACGCTATAATGGGTGCATGAACAGTCCCTCCTCCCCCACCATGCGGCGCTTCATGCATAGCCACAGCGACGTTTGTATCGTCGGTGACGGCGCCATCGCGAAAACTACGGCGCTGGCGTTTGCCCAGGCAGGACAAAGCGTCACACTGCTATCCCCGGTGAGCCCTCCGGCACCCACCGTCAAGCCGGTCGAAGCCAGCTGGGATGTGCGCGTGTATGCGCTCAATCACACGGCGCACCAGCTGCTGTCGTCGCTGAAGGTATGGGGCGCTTTGGCGGCCGACAGGGTGGCGCCCATCGATGCCATGCTGGTCAACGGCGACGGTGCGCAGGCGGGCGGACTCGGTTTCGACGCCTACGGCGCGCATGTCGGCACCCTGGCGTGGATCGTCGAAGACCGCAACCTGGGCCAGGCGCTGGATGCGGCTCTGAAATTCGCACCAAACGTCAATGTGGTGCAGGGGCGTGCCAGCCGACTGGAATGGACCAGTGATACGGCCATCGTGCACCTCGATGGCGGCGACACCATCACCTGCGCGCTGGTGGTTGGCGCGGACGGCGCCCAGTCCTGGGTGCGGGGCCAGTGCGACATCGGCCTCGATTACCGCTCGTACGGCCAGCGGGGCGTGGTCAGCAACTTCGCCTGCGAAAAGCCGCACCATGGCGCGGCCCACCAGTGGTTTACGGGCAGCGAAGGCATCGTCGCGCTGCTGCCGCTGCCGGGCGAGCGCGTTTCACTGGTCTGGTCGGCGCCCGATGCGCTGGCCGACACCTTGATGTCCGAATCGGCCGACGCCCTGGCCGCGCGCCTGGCCGCGTATTGCCACGACAAACTGGGTACACTCACGCCGCTGCAGCCGGAACTGGTGCGCGCGTTTCCCCTGACCCTGATGCGCCCGCACGCCATGGTGGCGCCGCGCGTGGCCCTGGTGGGCGACGCCGCTCACGTGGTCCATCCGATGGCCGGCCACGGCATGAACCTGGGCTTTGCCGACGTGGCGCAACTGGTCAAGACGATCAGCGAACGCGAAGCGCACCGCGGCATCGGCGATGAACGCGTGCTGGCCCGCTATGCCCGCGCGCGCAAGGAAGACGTGCTGCTGATGCAGCTGGCCACCGATGGCCTGGCGCGATTATTTGGCGCTGATCTGGAGCCGCTGCGCGTGGTTCGCAATTTGGGATTAAACTTGCTCGATAAATTACCGGCCCTGAAGCGAAAAATGATTTCGCATGCATTGGGGCATCAGTGAAAATCAGTAAGTCTTAAGATATCGCTGGATAATGGCAGCAGTGAAAATTCAAGGTCGCCGCAGCTGGTCTGCGGCGCTCGTTTTATTAAGAAGATAGTTGCGCCGGGCCAGAGGCCAGTTTCGCCAGGCGTTTCAAGTGGAGAAGTGATAGTGATAAAAATGAGCAGAATCGCATTAGTGCTGGCCTCGGGCCTGATGATGTCGTGCGCCGGCGCGGAAACGCCAACGGAAGCTAGCATCAAAAAGCTGATCGAGCCGCGCCTGGGCGAAGGCGCCAAGGTCGATTCGGTCAAGGAAACCCCTTACGGTGGTCTGTACGAAGTGCGCACGGGTGGCGACATCCTGTACACGGACAAAGCCGCGCAATACCTGTTCGTGGGTCACGTCTTTGACGCCAAGACGTCGCAAGACCTGACCAAGGTGCGCCTGGATGAAGTCAATCGCATCAAGTTCTCCGACCTGCCGCTCGATTCGGCCATGAAAACCGTCAAGGGCAATGGCAAGCGCGTGATCGCCGTGTTCGAAGATCCGAACTGCGGCTATTGCAAGCGCTTCCGCCAGAACGCACTGAAGGAAATCGACAACGTCACCGTCTACACCTTCATGTACAACATCCTGTCGCCGGACTCCATCGTCAAGTCGCGCAATGTCTGGTGCGCACCGGACCGCAACAAGGCCTGGGATGACTGGATGTTGAACGGCAAGGCGCCAGCCACGGTGGCCGCCACTTGCGCCAACCCGCATGAAAAAATCCTGGCCCTGGGCCAGCAATTGCGCGTCTCGGGCACGCCGGCTATCTTCTTTGCCGACGGTAGCCGCATTCCGGGCGCAGTCGATGCGAAAACGCTGGAACAGAAATTCTCGACCATTAAGTAATCCGGGCTGTCGCCAGGAAGGCTGGACGGCGCGCCCTCGCAAGGCGCGCTTTTTTTTCACTTTTTTCCGCTGTCGTATCATCAAGTGTTGTTTGTAGACGCCATAACAATCCAAAAAAGGGGAAGCAGCAGATGATTACCTTGAATATCAACGGACGCGACACGCAGGTCGATGCCGATCCTTCCACGCCCATCCTGTGGGCGCTGCGCGATAACCTGAACATGACGGGCACCAAATTCGGTTGCGGCGCGGCCCTGTGCGGCGCCTGCACGGTGCATCTCGACGGCCAGCCGATCCGCTCCTGCATCACGCCGATTTCCTCGGTGGGCGCACAAAAGATCACTACCATCGAGGCGATGGAAAACGACCAGGTGGGCAAGGCCGTGCAGGCGGCATGGGTGCGCCACGACGTGCCGCAATGCGGCTACTGTCAAAGCGGCCAGGTGATGAGCGCCACAGCGCTGCTGCGCACCAACAAGGCACCCAGCGATGCTGATATTGACGGTGCCATGAGCGGCAATATCTGCCGCTGCGGCACCTATCAACGGATCCGCGCAGCCATCAAGGACGCGGCCAAGACCCTGGCCTGAGGAGAGCGACATGCGTATCGAATGGTTGAATCAGGAAGCATTGCAGCATGGCGCAGTGACCCTGGGCGCGGCGCTGGCATCAGTCCCGGTGGCGCTTGCAGATGGCGTCTCGCGGCGCGGTTTCATGAAAGCCGGCGCGGTGGCGGGCGGCGGCTTGATGCTGGGCTTTTTCCTGCCCGGCGCAGGCAAGCTGGCGCAGGCGGCCGATGCCGCCCCCGCCAAGCCCGTGTACGCGCCGAACGCCTTTTTGCACATCGCCCCCGATAACACGGTGACGGTGCAGGTGAACCGGCTGGAATTCGGCCAGGGCGTGCAAACGAGCTTGCCCATGCTGATCGCCGAGGAACTCGACGCCGACTGGCGCCTGGTGCATGGCGCATTGGCGCCGGCTGGCGAGCAGTACAAGGATGCCGCCTACGGCATGCAGATGACGGGAGGCTCCGGCAGCATCGCCCATTCGTTCACGCAGTATCGCGAAATCGGCGCCAAGGCGCGCGCCATGCTGGTGGGCGCCGCCGCCGCGCAGTGGAAAGTCAGTCCCGACCAGGTACGGGCCGCCAAGGGCGTGCTGTATGGCCCCGGCGGACAGAAGGCGACGTATGGCGAACTTGCCGACGCGGCCATGCGCCAGCCCGTGCCCGCCACCGTCAAGCTGAAGGACCCGCGCGACTTTGCCATTATCGGCAAACCCGTGAAACGCCTGGACGCCGCCGCCAAGTCCACGGGAAAACAGCAATTCGGCATCGACTTCAAGCCGCTTGGCGCGAAAGTGGCCATGGTGGCGCGCCCACCCGTGTTTGGCGCCAGAGTGGCAAAATTCGACGCCAGCAAGGCGAAAGCCATCAAGGGCGTGCTCGAGGTGCTGGAAGTGAAGACCGACCGTGGCGGCAGCGGCGTGGCCGTCATTGCCGACGGCTACTGGCCGGCCAAGCAGGGACGTGACGCGCTGGTGATCGAGTGGGATAGCAGCGCCGTGGAAAAGGTCAGCAGCGACAAGCAACTGGCGGCCTTCAAGGCGCTGGCCAAAACGCCGGGCACCGTCGCCAAACCTGCCGACATGGGCAAGTTGATCTCTGCGCCGAAAAAGATCGAGGCCGTCTATGAATTCCCTTACCTGGCGCACGCGCCGATGGAGCCACTCAATTGTGTCGTCGACCTGCAGGCCGACCAATGCACGATGTGGGTGGGCTCGCAATTCCAGACGGGCGACCAGGCGGCGATTGCGGCTACCTCTGGCCTGAAACCCGGGCAGGTGACCCTGCATACGATGATGGCCGGCGGTGGCTTCGGCCGGCGCGCCGTGCCGTCGTCCGACTACGTGGTTGAAGCCGTCAATGTCGCCAAGGCATACCGGGCTGCCGGCAAGAGTGGGCCGCTGAAACTGATGTGGAGCCGCGAGGATGACATCAGGGGTGGCTACTACCGGCCGTCGCATGTGCACCGCGCGCAGATCGGCCTCGATGCAAAAGGGAAGATCCTCGCCTGGGACCACACCATTGTGGGTCAGTCCATCATGGCCGGCACGCCGTTCGAAGCCTTCATGGTGAAAAATGGCGTCGATGGCACCATGGTCGAAGGCATGGGCGAACCGTACACCTTGCCGATGCAGCTGTCCGTGCATACGGCCAAGGCGAACGTGCCCGTGCTGTGGTGGCGCTCCGTCGGCTCGACGCATACGGCCTTTGTCATGGAAACCCTGATCGACGAAGCGGCGCATGTGGCAAAGATGGACCCCGTCGCCTACCGCAAGCAGCTGATCGACGCCAAGCATACACGCCACATCGCCGCGCTGGACCTGGCCGTGGCCAAGTCCGGCTATGGCAGGAAGAAGCTGCCGAAGGGGCAGGCCTGGGGCGTGGCCATGCATGAATCGTTCAATTCCGTGGTCGCCTACGTGGTGACGGCGTCGGTGGTGGAAGGCGCGCCCAAGCTGCACCAGGTATGGGCCGGTGTGCATTGCAACCTGGCCGTCAATCCGCTGACGATCGAGGCGCAAGTGCAGGGTGCTGCGCTGATGGCGCTGGGCATGACCATTCCTGGCGCGGCCATCACGCTCAAGGATGGCGTGGTGGAGCAGCAGAACTTCGGCGACTATCCCGTGCCGCGCATGCCCGACATGCCGGTGATCGAGGTGCACCTGGTGCCCTCGGGTGACGCGCCGACGGGCATGGGCGAGCCGGGCGTGCCGCCGCTGGCGCCCGCGTTTGCCAATGCGCTGTTCGTCCTGACGGGCAAGCGCCTGCGCAAGCTGCCGTTTGATCTGGCGGCCGCATGACGGTAGCAGTTTTTTGAGTACGGTCGGCATCTTGCTGGCAGCCGGAAGGGGGCGCAGGTTCGACCCTTCCGGCGTGCAGAACAAATTATTGCAGCCTTTGACGCAAGGCCCGCATGCGGGTTTGCCGGTGGTGGTGGCGGCCGCAAAAGCCATGCTGGCGGCCTTGCCGCGCGTGCTGGCCGTGGTGCGCGCCGACGACACGCAGGTAGCGCGCGCACTCGGTGCGCTGGGCTGCGAGGTGCGCGTCTGCCATGATGCCGACACGGGCATGGCCGCTTCGCTCACCTGCGCCATCGATTACGTGCGCGGCGCGCCGGGCTGGCTGATCGCCCTGGGCGACATGCCTAGCGTGGAACCGGCTACAATCGCCGCCTTGTCGCAAGCCATCGACGATGGCGCGCGTATCGCCGTGCCCGTGTTCCAGGGCCGGCGCGGCAATCCTGTCGCGTTCAGCGCCTTTCACTTGCCGCTGCTGCTGGCGCTCGATGGCGACCAGGGCGCGCGCAGCATCGTCAAGAGCCATGCCGTGTGCGACGTGACAGTGGACGACAGCGGCATCTTGCGCGATATTGATACACCTGACGATTTGTAAGGCGGGGCAGTGGCGCTCCCGGGAAGACAGGCCAGACACGAGGAAAACATGAAAAAAGCTCCAATTAAAAAAAGCATCGCCAAGGCGCCCGCCGCCGGCATCATCTACAGCATCGCCGCCTTTGATCTGGCTGGCCACATGTTCAAGGTCACCTTGACGGTCAAGTCGCCGGCCGCCATCGGCCAGGTACTGTCCTTGCCGGCCTGGATTCCGGGCAGCTACATGATCCGTGAATTTTCGCGCAATATCGTCAGCATCCGCGCCGAGTCCGAGGGCAAAGCCGTGGCGCTGACGAAGCTGGACAAGCATTCGTGGCAAGCCGCCCCGTGCAAGGGGACCTTGACGGTCGAATACGACGTGTATGCCTGGGATTTGTCCGTGCGCGCCGCGCACCTGGACCAGAATCACGGCTTCTTCAACGGCACCAGCGTGTTTCTGCGCGTACTGGGTCAGGAATCCGATGCGCACGAGGTGCACATCGTGCAGCCGAAGGATGCCGCTTGCAAGACCTGGCGCGTGGCCACCACCCTGCCGGAACTCAAAGCGAAGCGCTATGGCTTCGGCAGCTACCAGGCCGCCAATTACGATGAGTTGATCGATCACCCGGTGGAGATGGGCGACTTCGCGCTGGCCACCTTCAAGGCGCATGGCGTAGCGCACGACATCGTCGTCACGGGCAAGGTGCCCAACCTGGACCTGGCCCGTTTGTGCCGTGACCTGAAAGCCATCTGCGAAACGCAGATCGCCTTCTTCGAGCCGAAGACAAAAAAAGCACCGATGGACCGCTATGTGTTCATGACCATGGCCGTTGGCGACGGTTACGGCGGTCTCGAACACCGTGCCTCGACGGCGCTGATCTGCGCGCGCGCCGACTTGCCGACGACGGCGTCAAGCAGCACGGAGATCGGCGACGGCTATCTGAAATTCCTCGGGCTGTGCAGCCATGAATACTTCCATACCTGGAACGTCAAGCGCATCAAGCCGGCCGCTTTTGCGCCGTACAACCTGCACGCGGAAAGCTACTCGCCGCTGCTGTGGCTATTCGAAGGCTTCACCAGCTATTACGACGACCTGATGCTGGTGCGCGCCGGCCTGATCGACGAGGCAGCCTATTTCAAGTTGCTGGGCAAGACCGTCAACAGCGTACTGCGCGGCAGCGGTCGCAGCAAGCAAAGCGTGGCCGATTCCAGCTTCGACGCCTGGGGCAAGTACTATCGCCAGGATGAAAACGCGCCGAACGCCATCGTCAGCTACTACACCAAGGGTTCGCTGATCGCGCTGGCCTTCGACCTGACGCTGCGCGCGAAGACGAATGGCGAACAATCGCTGGATGACGTGATGCAGGCGCTGTGGCAGCGCTATGGCCGCGATTTCTACAAGGGCAAAGCGCGCGGTGTGACGCCGGCCGAAGTCGAAGCCCTGTTCGATGAGATTTCCGGCACGCGCATGAAGCCGTTCTTCGAGCGCTACATCCGTGGCACGGACGACGTGCCGCTGGCACGCCTGCTGGCGCCGTTCGGCGTGAAATACAGCGACGCGCGCAAGATGGAAAAGCCCAGCCTCGACGTCACGCTGGGCCGCGACGGCAACGACGCCAAACTGGCGCAGGTGCACCAGGGCGGTGCCGCCCATGTGGCCGGCCTGTCGGCGGGCGACGTGCTAGTGGCTGTCGACGGCTTGCGCGTGACGGGTACCAACCTGGACACCTTGCTGGGCCGTTACGCCGTTGGCGCGAAGGTGGCGATTCACGCCTTCCGCCGCGACGAACTGATGACGTTTACGGCCGTGCTGCAAGGCGACCGCGTTCCCGGTGTCAGCCTGGCATTGCTGCCGGCGCCAAAGAAAGCCACGGGGCCGAAGCGTCCTAGTGCCGCATGATGCTGTTTGTCGTGCAGTAAGACAGAAAACCGGCCTTTACTGGCCGGTTTTTTCGTTCAGAATACATTTCCTCAAATGCAACTAAGCGGCCGATGCGGCCCGGTAGCAGCATATTTACTGCAAATGAACTAATTTTTCTTTAACTAAACTAAAATTGCCGAATTGTCTTTTTTAGATCGTGCCAACGTGCAAACCCTCGATCCTCGAACAATTATGCTGATGACGACCCTGATGTGCGGGGCAATGAGCATCGTCATGTTCTCGGTCTATCGCAGTTTCCGGCGCGAGGTACATGGACTGGGGCATTGGGCGGGCGGTTTGTTGCTGCTCGTGTGTGCGTCGCTGCTGTTCAGCAGCCGCGAAGTGCTGCCACCGGCATTGTCCGTGATCGCGGCCAATGCGGCGCTGGTGGCCGGTATCGGCCTGTCGATGCTGGGCACGGAGAAGTTCTATGGCCTGGCGACGAGTCGCCGCTCCTATCTGCTGATACTTGCCCTGGCCATCGCTGGCAATAGCTGGTGGCTGCTGGTGCACCCCGACTTCTCGGCGCGCGTGGCGGTCTTCTCGCTGCTGGTCTTCTTGTTTTACGCGCGCCAGGTGCTGCTGGTATGGCGCCATGGCGAGCGCCATTTCTCGAGTTTTTTCCTTGGGGCGCTGATGCTGCTGCAAGCTGTCGTGGTGCTGGCGCGCGGCGTGTCGGCGTTGCTGCATGGCGGCGCCAGCGTGAACCTGGCGGTGGCAGGCACACCGGCCGGCATCTATCTGGCGGTCGCCAATTTCATGGCGCTGCTGCTGACGGTGGGCTTCATGACGGTGGCGACGCGACGCCTGCAGCAGATACTGGAGCGCCGTTCGACCCACGATCCGCTGACGCAGGTGCTGAACCGGCGCGGCTTTGGCGATGCCTATGCGCGAGAAATTGGCAATCAGCGCCGCCGCCGTTTACCGCTGACACTGCTCAGTATCGACCTCGATTACTTCAAATCGATCAATGACCGCTATGGCCACGCGGTGGGTGACCAGGTGCTGGCGCATGTGGCCAGCGTCATCGGTGGCGCCTTGCGCGAATCGGATTGCGTGGCGCGTTTCGGCGGCGAGGAGTTCGTCGTGCTGATGCCGGACATGCCGGCGCAAAGTGCGCTGGGCGTGGCCGAACGCATCCGCGCCTTGCTGCGCGAGTCCAGCCATGCGGGACTGCCATCGTGTACGGTCAGCATAGGCGTCGCTTGCCAGGTATCGATAGCGGAAGGGCTGGAAAAGTTGCTGTCGCGCGCCGATGCGGCCCTGTACCTGGCCAAGGAGCGGGGACGCGACCGCATCGAACTCGATGCTTGCGCGTTTACTGAGGACCTGACAATGTCCGCAGCTGGAATCGATACTGCTCGTTGAACAGGAAGGTTTCGGAAAAATCGAAGGTTCTGGCGTGACGGTGCATCAGGTGTGCCGCTGGCGGAAAGAGGGATGGCACGCGTCGCACGGCGGCCAGCGCCGCAGCCGATGCTTCGCTGTCGCGTGAACGGTGCACGCGCACGCTTTTCAGCTCGCCCTCGGGGCCCACGCTCAGGTCGAGCACGACGATGGCCGGCAACATGGGCGGCAGGCGCCCGCTGAATGTATATGCGCTGTTGGCCGCCATGATCTGCTGCGCCACCAGCGACTTGTAGGCGTCGATGTTGGCGGCAAACTGTAGCGTAGCCGGCGTGCCAGGGGGCGTAGGTGCGGGCGTGCGCGCCGCTGGCGGGGACGCAGTCTGGCAAGCCGACAGCAGGACAGTGGCGGCAACGGAGGTGATCGCGTGTCTCATGGCTGCCAGGCTACCATGGTTTAACTGAACAGGCGCTCCAGCTCCACGCCGGGGTCGGGTGCGCGCATGAACGCTTCGCCCACGAGGAAGCTGTGGATGTGTGCATCGCGCATGCGTTTCACGTCGGCCGTGCTGTGGATGCCCGATTCCGTGATGATCAATTTGTCTTGCGGGATGCGTGGCAAGAGGTTGATGGTGGTGTCGAGCGAGGTTTCGAAGGTGCGCAGGTTGCGGTTGTTGATGCCGATCAGCGCGCTCTTGAGCTTGAGTGCCGCGTCGAGTTCTTCGCCGTCGTGGCTTTCGATCAGCACGCCCATGCCCAGTTCGTGGGCGCACGCTTCCATTTCGGCCATCAGACCGTGGTCGAGCGCCGCGACGATCAGGAGGATGCAGTCGGCGCCCATGGCGCGCGCTTCATAGATTTGGTACATGTCGACCATGAAGTCCTTGCGCAGCACGGGGATGGTGCAGGCGGCGCGCGCCTGCTGCAGGTAATCCACGCAGCCCTGGAAGAACTGTTCATCCGTCAGCACGGACAGGCAAGCCGCGCCATGCGCCGCATAGCTGGCGGCGATGTCCGCCGGGCGGAAGTCGGCGCGGATCACGCCCTTCGATGGCGAGGCCTTTTTTACTTCGGCGATGATGCCGGGCTTGCCGGCGGCGATATGCTGGCGCAGGCTCGCTTCAAAGCCGCGCAGGCCGGCGCGCAAGGCGCTGTCGCTTTCCACGTCGCTGCGCAGGCTGGCCAGGCTGCGGTGGGCTTTGGCCTTCGCCACTTCGTCGGCCTTCACGGCCAGGATTTTATCGAGTATGTCGGACATGATGGTCGCTATTCTAAAAAGGAGGGCGGGAGCTTACGCCTGCGCCGGGGTGCCCAGCTGCTGCGTCACCTGCACGAATTGTTCCAGTTTTGCCAGCGCGGCACCCGAGCTGACGGCCCTGCGCGCACGCGCCAGACCGTCTTCGATCGAGCTGGCCACGCCAGCCGCATACAGCGCCGTGCCCGCGTTCAGGGCGACGATGTCCGCTGCCGCACCGGGCTCGCCGCGCAGCGCTTCCATCATCTTGGCCTTTGATTCGATGGAATCGGCCACCTTCAGGTTGCGGCTGGCGATCATCGACATGCCGAAATCTTCGGGGTGTATTTCATATTCGCGGATCTCTCCGTTGATCAATTCGCCCACCATGGTGGCTGCGCCCAGCGACACTTCATCCATATTGTCGCGGCCATACACGACGATGGCATGCTGCGCGCCCAGGCGCTGCAGCACGCGCACCTGGATGCCGACCAAGTCGGCGTGGAACACGCCCATCAGAATGTTCGGCGCGCCGGCCGGATTCGTCAGAGGCCCCAGAATATTGAAAATCGTGCGCACGCCCAGTTCGCGGCGCACGGGCGCCGCATGCTTCATGGCTGCATGGTGGTTCGGTGCGTACATGAAACCGATGCCCGTTTGCGCAATCGACTGGGCGATCTGCTCGGGTTGCAGGTTGATGTTGACGCCCAGGGAATCGAGCACGTCGGCGCTGCCCGACGATGACGAGACGCTGCGTCCGCCGTGCTTGGCCACGCGCGCGCCGGCTGCCGCCGCCACGAACATCGAGGCGGTGGAGATATTAAACGTGTGTGCGCCGTCGCCGCCCGTGCCGACGATATCGAGCAGGTTGGTGGTGTCGGCCATGGGCACCTTGGTGGAAAACTCGCGCATCACTTGCGCGGCGGCGGCGATTTCGCCGATGGTTTCCTTTTTCACGCGCAAGCCCATGGTCAGCGCCGCGATCATGGTGGGCGACATTTCGCCGGACATAATCTGGCGGAACAGGTACAGCATTTCGTCGTGAAAGATTTCGCGGTGTTCGATGCAGCGCAGCAGGGCTTCTTGTGGGGTGATCGGCATGATGCTTCCTTCTTCAATGATGGCGCAGGAGGACACTGATGGCACGCCGTGGCGTGCGCATGGAATCAGCGCTCGAGGAAATTCTTCAGCAGGGCGTGGCCATGCTCCGAGAGAATCGATTCGGGGTGAAACTGCACTCCCTCGATATCGTATTCCCGGTGGCGCACGCCCATGATTTCGCCGTCGTCCGTCCATGCCGTCACTTCCAGGCAGGAAGGCAGCGAGGCGCGTTCGATCGCCAAAGAGTGGTAGCGGATCACTGTGAAGGGGCTGGGGATGTCCTTGAAGACACCCACACCCGTATGCGCGATGACGGAAGTCTTGCCATGCATGACTTGCTTGGCGCGGATGACTTTGCCGCCAAACGCCTCGCCGATGGCCTGATGGCCCAGACAGACGCCCAGTATCGGTTTCTTGCCGGCGAAGTGCTTGAGCACTTCCACCGAAATGCCCGCCTGCGCAGGTGCTTTCGGGCCGGGCGAGATGCAGATGCGGTCCGGGTTCAGCGCTTCGATCTGTTCGATCGTGATTTCATCGTTGCGGTAGACCCGCACGTCTTCACCCAACTCGCCGAAATACTGCACGATGTTGTAGGTGAAGGAGTCATAGTTGTCGATCATCAGCAGCATCTTAAAACTCCCCATCCAGTCCATCTTGCACTTGTTCGGCGGCGCGCAATACGGCACGCGCCTTGTTTTCGGTTTCCTGCCATTCCATTTCGGGGATGGAGTCGGCCACGATGCCGGCCGCAGCCTGCACGTACAGCATGCCGTCCTTGATCACGCCCGTGCGGATGGCAATCGCCACGTCCATTTCGCCGCCAAACGACAGGTAGCCGCAGGCGCCGCCATAGATGCCTCGCTTGGTGATTTCCAGCTCGTCGATCACTTCCATGGCGCGCACTTTCGGCGCGCCCGTCAGGGTGCCGGCCGGGAAGGTGGCGCGCAGCACGTCCAGATTCGACAAGCCGTCTTTCAAAGTGCCTTCCACGTTCGAGACAATGTGCTGCACGTGCGAGTATTTTTCGATGACCATGCGGTCGGTGACTTGCACGCTGCCTGTTTCGGCGATGCGGCCGATGTCGTTGCGGGCCAGGTCGATCAGCATCACGTGCTCGGCGATCTCTTTCGGATCGGCCAGCAGTTCGGCCGACAGCTCGGCGTCGCGCTCTGGCGTGGCGCCGCGCGGACGGGTGCCTGCGATGGGACGCAAGGTGACTTTCTTGCCGCCATCTGTCGTCGTCTCGTTGCGCACCAAAATCTCGGGCGAGGCGCCGATGATCTGCATGTCGCCAAAGTTATAGAAGTACATGTACGGCGACGGGTTCAGCGAACGCAGGGCGCGGTACAGGGTCAGCGGCGAATCGACATACGGCTTGCGGATGCGCTGGCCGATTTGTACCTGCATCAAGTCGCCGGCCATCACGTATTCATGCGCCTTGGCGACCGCTTTCAGATAGTCTTCCTTGGAAAAGTCGCGGATGGTTTCCGTGCGCACGGAGGCGCTGGTGACGGGTGCATCGACCCCGCGGCGCAGCATCATGCGCAAGTCCTTCAGGCGCTGGCGCGCTTTCGAGAACGACTCGGGCTGCGTGGTATCGGCATACACGATCAGGTACAGCTTGCCGGACAGATTGTCGATGACGGCCAGTTCCTCCGTCACCATCAACTGTATGTCGGGCAGGTTCAAGTCGTCTTTCGGCGCGCCCCCCGCCAGTTTTTTCTCGATGTGGCGCACGGTGTCGTAGCCGAAGTAGCCGGCCAGGCCGCCACAGAAACGCGGCATGCCGGGGCGCAGGGCCACCTTGAAGCGAGACTGGTACTGTTCGATGAAGTCGAGCGGATTGCCTTCGTGCTCTTCGATCACGGCACCGTTCTTGACGATCTCGGTGCGGTTGCCATGGCTGCGCAAGACGGTGGTGGCGGGCAAGCCGATGAAGGAATAGCGGCCGAAGCGTTCGCCGCCGACGACGGATTCGAGCAAGAAGGTGTTCTTGCCGCCTTGCTGGGTTTGCGCCAGTTTCAGGTACAGCGTGAGCGGGGTTTCCAGGTCAGCGAAGGCTTCCGCGATCAGGGGAATGCGGTTGTAGCCTTGCTGGGCCAGCGATTTGAATTCGAGTTCGGTCATGTGTCTCTCCATGCCGCCAGGGTACGCGTGTGCGTCGTGCTTATAAAACACAAACCCTGCGGTGGGTTATCAAAAAACCTGCCGGCGCGCGCGCAGCCGACAGCAATCTTACACGGCTCGGCCCTTAGGCCTGCCAGGATTGCCAGCGTCGCCAAAGCCAGGCCTCAATCGAGCCGGTTTGGGTGACATTGTGTTTTTTGATGAGAAACGTGTTCACGATGTGGTGTGGGTCAGTATGCTGGTCTGTTGTGCATGCTTATAAAATGCGCCGCTTCGAGCAGCGTATTTACTATACCATCGGAATCGGTGTCGTGTATAGAGTGTCCGTGGTTGTAACCATACGGTACGGTCAGGACGGGGCAAGCCGCAGCCCGCGCCGCTTGCGCGTCATTCGAAGAGTCGCCGATGGCCACTACTTTGGCAGGCGCCAGGTCGAAGTCCGCACACACTTGCAGCAGCGGCATGGGGTGTGGTTTTTTCTTCGGCAGCGAATCGCCCCCGTAGACGATCTCGAAATACTGCGCCAGGTTTTTCTGCTTCAGCAGGGGCAGGGCGAAGGCGATCGGTTTGTTGGTGACGCAGGCCAGGCGCAGGCCTGCCGCCTTCATTGCCGCCAGCCCTGCTTCCACATCCGGGTAAAGGGTGCTGAACTGGCCATTGATGGCCAGGTAGTGGCGCTGGTAAGCCTCCATCGCCTGCTCGAAACGCTGTTCCACGCCGGCCGCATCGAAGTCGAGCGCCAGCACGGTGCGGATCAGGTTTTCCGAGCCCTTGCCCACCATCAGTTTGATGGCGTCGGCGCTGATGGGCGCCAGATCCAGTTCCGCGCGCATGCCATTGATGGCGACATGAAAATCGGGCACGGTGTCGAGCATCGTGCCATCGAGGTCGATGATGGCGGCGCGCACGCCGGCCAGTACGTGGTCTTTCACCGTGCCCGCTTGCATCAGGCGCCCGTCACTTTTGCCAATTCGGCACGCATGGCGTCGATGACGGCCTTGTAGTCAGGCTTGCCGAAGATGGCCGAGCCGGCGACGAAGGTGTCGGCGCCGGCAGCGGCGGCGGCGGCGATGTTGTCGATCTTGATGCCGCCATCGACTTCCAGCATGATGTCACGGCCCGATTCGTCGATCATGCGGCGCGCTTCGGCGATTTTTTTCAGTGCTTGCGGAATGAAGGACTGGCCGCCGAAGCCCGGGTTGACCGACATGATCAGGATGATGTCGATCTTGTCCATCACGTGTTCCAGGTAGTGCAGCGGCGTGCCGGGGTTGAAAACCAGGCCCGCTTTGCAGCCGTTGTCGCGGATCAGCTGCAAGGAACGGTCAAGGTGATCCGACGCTTCCGGATGGAAGGTGATGATGTTCGCGCCAGCCTTGGCGAAATCCGGGATAATGCGATCGACAGGCTTGACCATCAGGTGCACATCGATGGGGACTTGCACGTGCGGGCGGATCGCTTCGCACACCAGCGGGCCGATGGTCAGGTTCGGCACATAATGGTTATCCATCACGTCGAAGTGGATGATGTCGGCGCCGGCAGTCACGACGTTGCGCACTTCTTCGCCCAGACGGGCAAAGTCGGCGGACAGGATGCTGGGAGCGATACGGAATGTTGTCATGGTGGCTAAGGGCTCAGAGTAGAAAATGCGAAGATGCGCTATTTTACGCTTGGTGCCGTTACCATGCCTCATTGAAGTACGGTGAAACACAGAATACGCATCGCGCGATGGCCAATGCGGCGCGCGCGACACACAATATACGACTGGCAATGTCTGAATAGGAATGACGATGGCGACTTATGAATTTACGGTAACGGTCAAGACGCAATATCTGCCCGAGCAATCGGCACCGGACCAGGGGCGGCACGTGTTCAGCTACACGATCCGCGTCGTCAATACGGGCACGGCTGGCGCGCAACTGATTTCGCGCCACTGGGTCATCACGGATGCGAACAACAAGGTGGAAGAGGTGCGCGGCCTGGGCGCCGTCGGCCACCAGCCGTTGCTGCAGCCGGGCGAACAGTTCGAATACACGAGCGGCACCATGCTGGGCACACCGGAAGGATCGATGCACGGTGAATACTTTTGCGTGGCCGAGGATGGCCATCAATTCGAAGCGCCGATTCCCGAGTTCGTGCTGTCGGTGCCGCGCACCCTGCATTAACGAGAGACGGGGGAGGGGCTCGCGCCCCTTATTTCAGTTTTTCGGTGCGGTCCTGTTCTTCGCTGAGCTGCTTGCGCGCCGGTGGCGCGGGTTTTTTACCCGAATACATGGTCCACCAGACTATAAATGCCAGCAAGAAGAACGCCACCAGCGCCTCTATCATCAAGATCCACATACGCACTCCTATGTTATTTACCCGCAGCCTAGTATTTACCCGCCGTCTGTTGACACGCGGTAGTCTACCCGTTTCAATCGGCGCCGTCGCGCTTGCTTTGTCCGCCTGCACCACGCCGCCCACGCCGTCCGCTGCCTCCAGCGGCAGGGCGCCCGCCATTGCTCCGACCGTCGTCAGGCCAGTGCCTGCCAAGCCGGCCGATGCCAAGGATGCCAAGGACGCTATCGATGCAGCGGCGGCCCCCACCTTTGTGCCCGCCAAATTTGCCGCCTTGCCAGGCTGGGCCCGCGACGACATGCGCGCCGCCTGGCCCGCCTTCATGGCTTCGTGCGGCGTGCTGGTCAAGCGGCCGGACTGGAAAGAGTCGTGCACCATCGCGCGCCAGGTGAATGCCGATAGCGACAAGGCCATCCGCCTGTTCTTCGAGACCTTCTTTGTGCCCAATCAAGTCGTCACCGCCGATGGCGCCAGTACCGGCTTGGTGACCGGCTACTACGAGCCGCTGCTGCATGGCGCGCGCAAGCGCGGCGGTCCCTACCAGACACCGTTGTACAAGGTGCCTGACGATCTCGTTTCGGTGGACTTGTCCGGCGTGTATCCGGAATTGAAAAACATGCGCTTGCGGGGCAAGCTGGTGGGCAAGAAGGTGATCCCGTACGCGACCCGCGCCGACATTGAGCGCGCCACGGCCATCACGGGCAAGGAATTGCTGTGGGTCGATGACGAAGTCGAAGCGTTCTTCCTGCAAGTGCAGGGTTCCGGGCGCGTGCAGCTGACCGATACGCAGGAAACCGTGCGCGTGGCGTACGCGGACCAGAATGGTCACCCGTACAAATCGATCGGCCGCTACCTGGTCGACAAGGGCGAGCTGACGCTGAGCCAGGCGTCCGCGCAGGGCATCAAGGCGTGGATCGCCGGCCACCCCACGCGCAAGGATGAATTATTCAACGCCAATCCGAGCTATGTCTTCTTCAAGGAAGAGCGCCTGCCCGATCCCAAAGTGGGACCGAAGGGCGCATTGGGCGTGCCGTTGACGCCGCAGCGCTCGGTGGCCATCGATTCGCGCTTCCTGCCGCTGGGTGCGCCCGTGTTCCTGTCCACCACGCAAGCCAATAGCGAGATTCCCCTGCAGCGCCTGGTGATGGCGCAGGATACGGGCGGCGCCATTCGCGGTCCCATCCGGGTCGATTACTTCTTTGGTTTCGGTGCGGAAGCGGCCGAGAATGCGGGCCGCATGAAACAGAGCGGCGCCGTGTGGGTATTGCTGCCGAAACAGGCACCGGCGCGCTAGGGAGCGCGAGCGGCGCCGGGCAGTCCGTGGTTTGGCTTAGCGCAAGACCATCACTGGCAGATGGGTATGTGCCAGCACTTTTTGCGTTTCGCTGCCCACGAACAGCTTGTTCAAGCCTTTGCGGCCATGCGAGGCCATCAGGATGATGTCGCAATGGTAGGTTTGCGCCGCATTGACGATTTCCTCGTGCGGGCTGGGCGAGACGACGACCACGCCTTCGAAGGGCACGCCGACAGCGCGCGCCGCTTCACCGATCTTGTCGACGGCGCGTTGTGATGCTTCCTGCATTTGTTGCTCGTACAAGCCGGCGTCGAGCACGATGCCGCCATCGGCCATCGGCGAGAACGGGAACGGTTGCACCACACTGATGGTAACCAGCTTGGCCTTGTTCAATTGAGCGAAGGCGAGGGCCGTCTCGGCTGCTTTGTCGGACAGCGGCGAGCCATCGGTGGGAAATAAGATGGTGTTAAACATGACGTGCTCCTAGAGTGATGTAAGACAGCTTATGGATTTACATCAATGAAAACCTTGATGTAAATCAAACCTCACAGGCTTTGGCATGAATAATGTCGCCAAGGCAATCTTTCAGCAGTGTATGCCCGTTCATCGCTTCAGGTGCGCACGCTACGCAGCGGCGTGCCCCATACCATGGCGACGGTCAGCAGGATGCTGCCTGCCGCGATGCAGGCCAGGCCATTGCGCACGCCAAAGTGTTCCGCTACCCAGCCGGCGGCCAGCGCGCCCAGCGGCGCCGTCGCCACCGTCAGGAAACGCATGGTCGAGGTCATGCGGCCCAGCATGGGGTCGGGAGTGACCTTCTGGCGCAAGCCCAGGTAGGGAATAAAGAACAGCATCACGCCGCAATCAAAAAAGAACATCAGCACGGCATATGCCACGGCGCTGGCGGCTGTGCTGCCGAACAAGGCGGCGGGGATGGTGGGTGTCAGGGCAAAGCACACGGAGGTGGACGCCAGTCCGATCAGGATGGTGCGGCCGGCGCCATAGCGGCGCGTCAGCGGCTTGACGATGAAGGCGCTGAGCAGTACGCCGGCGCCACCGAGCATCTGCGTCATGCCCAGCACGCCGGGACTCATGCCCAGGTCGCGCGTGGCGAACAGCACCGTCAAGGCCATGCTGGCGTAAAACAGGAAGTGCCAGATGCCGGCGCCCCAGGCCAGCGCGCGCAGCAGTGGTTCACGCCAGACAAACAGCAAGCCGTCGGCGATGTCGCGCAGGGCGTGCTTGTCGGACGGCGCAGGACGCGGATCGCGTACGCTCATGGCGCGCAGATTGAAGACGGAAATCAAGTAGCCGCAAGCCGTGCACAGGATAGCGACGGGCGCCGACAGGACTTGCACCAGCACGCCGGCCAGGCCGGGGCCGATCAGGCGCGAAGCCGATTCGGTGGCAGCAAATTTTGATTGCGCATCGATCAAGCCGTCGCGGCCCACCAGGAAAGTCAGAAACACTTGTTCGGCGCCGCCACCGACGACGAAGCCCGTGCCGATGATGAACCCCACTATATATAACCACGGCATCGACAGCACGCCGCACCAGTAGGCGACGGCTACACTGGCCAGCGCCAGGCCCGACATGCTTTCGCTGAACAGCATGATCGGGTGCTTGCTGCGGCGGTCCAGCAGCACGCCGACGGGCAAGCCGAAGAGCGCAAACGGCAGCGCCTGCAAGGCGACCAGTACGCCCATCTGTTCCGGCGTGGCATGCAGCAACAGTACCGCGCACAGTGGCAGGGCCAGCGAGGTGATCTGGGCGCCGAAGCAATTGAGGCCGTTGCTGAACCACAGGCGGCGAAAATTGACGCTGGCGGCGCTGCCGTCACCGCGCAGGTGGCGGGCGCAATACTGGAAGAAGGAAGAGAAAATACGCAGCTCGATAAAGGTGATCGGGCTCACAATAATAGCAGCGCACCTGCCGCACCGCTGCCGTTAGCCGCTACAATCGTCACACCGTTCATCGAGAGGAGACACTATGCAATACGAAGACTTGATCATCGACATCCAGGACAAAGTGGCGGTCATCCGCCTGAACCGCCCGAAGGCGCTCAACGCATTGAATGACAATATGATGAATGAGCTGGGCGACGCCCTGCTCAAATTCGACGCGGACGAGAGTATCGGCTGTATCGTGCTCACAGGTAGCGAAAAAGCGTTTGCCGCCGGTGCCGATATCGCCGCCATGGCCGATTACACCTACCCGGACACCTTCACCCAGGGTTATATCAGCCGCAACTGGGAGCATATCTTGCGCGTGCGCAAACCCGTAGTGGGCGCCGTAGCGGGTTACGCACTCGGTGGAGGCTGCGAACTGGCCATGATGTGCGATTTCCTGATCGCCGCCGACAGCGCCAAATTCGGCCAGCCGGAAATCAAGGTAGGTGTCACACCAGGCGCGGGCGGCACGCAGCGTCTGCCGCGCGCCATCGGCAAGGCCAAGGCCATGGATCTGCTGTTGACGGCACGCACCATCGATGCATTGGAAGCGGAACGCATCGGCCTGGTGTCGCGCGTGGTACCGGCCGATAAATTGCTGGAAGAAACGCTGGCCGCCGCCAAGACCATCGCCGCCATGCCCACCTCGGTAGCCATGATGATCAAGGATTGCGTCAACCGCGCCTTTGAAACCACCCTGACCGATGGTGTTGCCTACGAGCGTCGTTTGTTCCAGGCCGCCTTTGGTACGCCCGCGCAAAAAGAAGGCATGCACGCTTTCCTGGAAAAGCGCTTGCCAAACTTCGACGGTCTTTGATATGATTCGCCTCCCCGATGAGACGCACTAGTTTTGGCGAAACACAGGGAGTCGGATGCAGTAGCAAACGGCAAAAAAAGAAGGTTGACGAAATGCTGCAAACGCTTCATACTCTTCCTTCTTCGCAGCTGACAAACACAACGCTTTGTCGATAGCGCGAAAGCAGTACCGAATACAGTTCTTTAACAATTAACAGTCGATAAGTGTGGGCATTTGATGTAAGTGCAGCAGCGATCTTCGGATCACTGTAAAACTTAAAATATCAAATGTTCACAAGAAATAATGAAATAGGCGCTACGCAAGTAGTGGCCTGTCAGTTTTTTGAGTGAGCGACCCGTCAGAAATGACGGTGCCTGTAAAAGGGCAAAGTAACAGAGATTAAACTGAAGAGTTTGATCCTGGCTCAGATTGAACGCTGGCGGCATGCCTTACACA
>NZ_JBNYXS010000036.1:0-46079 GCF_051380775.1 Janthinobacterium pasteuri
GCCGAATTATCTGGGGTGGCGCTGGATACTCGACGCCGGACGCATCCGCTCCCCAGAAACATTGTTGAAGGCAACCATGGGAGAGTTCCCACACCTTACGGTGACATAGCCAAAAAAAAACGGCAGCGCCATCGAGGTGCTGCCGTTTTGCTTTCAGGCGCCGCGTCTTACTTTTGTTGCGCTATCCACCGGTCCACCTTGGCTTCCAGCAGTTTCAGGGGCAGGGTACCGTCGCTGAGCACGACTTCATGGAATTTCGGCAGGCTGAATTTGTCGCCCAGCGCCTGTTGCGCGCGCTGGCGCAGTTCGACGATCTTCAGCGAACCGATTTTGTAGCCCAGCGCCTGGCCCGGCCAGGCCATGTAGCGTTCCGTTTCGCTTTTCGCCACGGCGTCATAGCCGAGGGTGTCGCGCATGTACTTGATCGTCTGCTCGCGCGTCCAGCCCTTGGTGTGCAGTCCCGTGTCGACCACCAGGCGCACGGCGCGCAGCATCTCGTCGTTCAAGTGGCCGAAGTATTGGGCTGGATCGTCGAACAGGCCCATTTCCTTGCCCAGCGTTTCCGCGTACAGGGCCCAGCCTTCCGTGAAGGCATTATTGCCACCGAAACGGCGGAAATTCGGCAAGTCCATCTCTTGCACCAGTGCCAGGTGGAAATGGTGGCCAGGCTTGCCTTCGTGCAAGAACAAGGTAGTCATGCCCGTGTCGCCATACAGTTTCGGATCCGTGACGACGGACCAGAACACGCCTGGGCGCGAACCATCAGCGGCCGGCGCCGTGTAATGGTCGGCGGCCGTGTCGCGGCTCAGTTCAGGTTCCAGGCGCAAGTCCAGCGGCGCCTTCGGCACCAGGGTGAACAGGGCAGGCAATTTGCTGTCCAGCAGCACGTTCAGCTTGCGGTAGACGTCGAGCACTTCCTGTTCCGTCTTGAACGGGCGGTATTTCGCCTGTTCCGAGACCCATACGGGCAAGCCGGCGGCCGGGCCGTTGTAGCCCATCTTCGGACCGACGATCGCGTATTGTTCCTGGATGCGCGCCACTTCCTTCAAGCCGATGGCGTGGATTTGCTCCGGCTTCAAGTCCGTGGTGGTGCTGCTGGCCACGCGCGCCTGATACCAGGCAGCGCCATCGGGCAGGGCGCTCCAGCCGCTGCTCGTGCGGCCGGCCGGCAGGTAGTCGCGTTCCATGAAGGTGGACAGGCGCTGCAGGGCAGGCATCAGTTTGGCCTGGATGGCGGCGGTGTACGCCTGCGTCAGGCGCGCCTTGTCCGCGTCGGAAAAGCTGGCTGGCAAGTTCTTGATGGGCGTGTAATAGACGCTGTCCTGCGGCGTGGCGCTGACCAGTTTTTTAAATTGCGGCAAGGCCGACTCCGTCAGCGCTTTCGGCAGCACGATGCCCTTTTGCATGCCGACTTTCATGTTGGCAATGGCCTGGTCTATCCAGCCCGGCAGCTGGCTGATACGGCTCAGGTAGGCGTCGTATTGCTTGACCGTGGTCAGCGGTTGCGATGCCTCGCCACCCGCATAATTAGCCAGGGTGACGGGCATGCTGTCCATCTGGTTCAGTGGCAGCAGGTATTCGGGGAAGCGCTCGAAGCTCAGTGCCGTGGCCAGTTCATAGTCAAGAATATCGTAGTTGATCTGGTCCTGGTGCGACAGGCGCGCGCGGGCAATACTGCGCAGGGTCTTCTGGTACTGGCGGTACAGGGTGAACTGTTTCGCGCGCGCGGCGGGAACGATGGCTGAACCGAGCTGATCGTCAAAACGGTTGTCGCCGCTCTCGGTGGCATTGATCGGCTCGAAACGGGCCTGCGCATCGTAGTATTTGTCGGCCAGCACTTGCAGCTGATGTTTCGCTTGTGGCGCACTGACGGCCACGGTTTTGGCTGTGGGCTGGGCCGCTTGCGCCAGGGGCGTGTGGGCGAGCAACAGGGAGATGGCCAGGGTGCCGAGGGTGCCGGCGGCAAAACGATGCTTCATGCGCGATGTCCTTTGTAAGGAGGGGAATGAACGGGGCTTAGCGAGGTCGGGGTGGCCGCTCGCGAAGGAACAGCCGGGGCGTAAGCATACGCCATTGCCCGGTGCGTTTGGATAAATTGTGCGGGAGGAATGTTGCTATTTGTCCGCTGGCGCGACAACGGCTTTCATCGCCGGCCAGTGCCGGCTGGCCAATGGGACGCAAGCGGGGCAGGGCGTGGCAGCGATCAGACTGCGGATTTGCTGCGCCCGCGCCGCCGTCTGCGGGTGGGAGGAAATCCATCCTGGCGTTGCCCCCTTGTCCTTGTCATCGAGCTTCTGAAAAAAGCGCAGCATGCCATCGGGACGGATCTGTGCGCGCTGCAAGGCAAGCAAACCGAGCCTGTCCGCTTCCTCTTCCATGTCGCGGCTGAAATACAGGGTGCCGGCCTGGTGCGCGAGCATGGCGGCCACGGCGCTGATGTCGCCGATGGTCACGCCCACCAGGGCGCCCCAGCCCAGGCTGCTGATCATTTGCCGCAGTGAATGGCGCTGTTCCACATGCTGTACTTCATGCGCGAGCACGCCGGCCAGCTCTTCCGGGTCGTTTGCCTGGCGCAGCAAGCCCGTATGCACGACGATGATGCCGCCCGGCATGGCAAAGGCGTTGACGGTGTCGTCCTGCTTGACCAGCCAGCGGTACTGGTAGCGTGACCCCGCCGTCAGCGTGCGGCCGATGTCCTGCACCGTTTGCTGCGCCACGCCGTGCTCGCTGATGCCGCCCTGCGCGCGCACTTGCGACAGGGCCAGTTCGCCCAGCTGTTTTTCCGTCGACAAGGGGATCCATCCCGCCAGAGCGCCGATGGCATGGCTGCCTTGCCACCACAGCAGGGCAGAGGCGACGACGGCCGCGCCCGTCAAACCGGCAAGCCAGCCCGACACTTGCCGCCGGTTGCGCTGGCGCTCCCCCCACAGGCGCTGCAGTTGCGTCTGCAGCGCGGCCGGCGCCTCCTTCAAGACGATGGCGATGTCCTCCGCTCCGAGCGGTTTCAGCGACGCCTGTCGGCCTTGTGCATCGAGCCAGTTCAGGAACAGTTCCGGTCCATCGACACCGCCCACGCTGACGACCAGCTGCGCCACATCGACGGTGGAGCCGGGCGTATCGATGGCCAGCTGCGCGCCGAAGAAATGCGCGCTGACGGGCATGCCGGCGGAGCCGCTATCAGGACCCGTCAGCAGTGCCTGGAATGGCGTCATGCGGCCGTCTCGGCAAAGCGGCTTTCATACAAGGCCGCCATCAGGTCGGACTGGCTGATGATGCCGGCCAGGCGCTCTTCATCGTCGAGGATGGGAATATGGTGGTAGCCGGCATCGGCCATCAGGGGCACCAGATCGATGATGGGCGTGCCCAGGCGGGCAGTGTGGGGCGACGGCGTCATCAACTGGCCCACCACTTCCGGCTTGTCGCTGTGGGTGCGGCCGCTGCGCTGCAGCAGGCTGCGCAGGCGCTGGCGCATGCCCTGATAATCGTCGAGGCCGCCATGGTGCAGAAAATCCGTCTGTGTGATGATGCCGATGACGCGGCGCGCCCGGTTGACGACGGGCAGGGCGCCCACCTCGTGCTCGCGCATGGTGCGCCAGGCAACATCGAGCGGCGTGCCGAATTCCACGCTGAGCACGTCCTTCGACATGATGTCGGCGCAGGTGACGACGCCGAAGCGGCGCTGGTAGGCGCGCATTTCCGTTTGCAGAAAGATCGCCTGCAAATCGTCGCGGCTGATGTCGAGCACTTCGCTGTGCTGGCGCAAGACGGCATCGAGGTCATCCGGCGAAAATCCCAGGCGGGTGCTGGGGATGTCATCCTTCGTGGCGTGCGGATGCGGTGCGACCAGTTGCTGGGTGTGCGGGTAGCGGCGTCCTGTCAGGTTGTTGTACAGCACGGCGCAGGCGACCAGTACGGCTGAATTGAACAGCACGGTGATGAAGACGAATTCAAAGCCGGCCGCATGCACGCTGGCGCCGCCGACGACGGTGGTCAGGGCCACGGCGCCGCCCGGCGGATGCAGACAGCGCAGGGCAAACATGGCGCCGATGGCCAGGCAGGCTGCCAGCGCTGCCACGCCTACGCTGGGCCCCAGCCATTTCACGCAAGCCATGCCCACCAGGCCGGAGACCACATTGCCACCCACTACGGACCACGGTTGCGCCAGCGGGCTCGCTGGCAGGCAAAACAGCAGCACGGCCGAGGCGCCCATGGGCGCGATCAGGTAGACGCTGGCGCTATCGGGTGCCAGCAGGAAGTGGCAGATGAGACCCGTGAGCAGCAAACCGCAGATGGCGCCCGCGCAGGCGCGCAATTGTTCGCGGCGGCTGCCGTTGTTCGGTTGCGGCAGCCAGCGTGCCAGGAAAGAAGTCGTCATGGAGGAGGGCGCGTTCGGGCCGCGTTGCTCAGTGTGAGCCCGACATTATCCCATGCGTTCCATTTCGCTGCCGGCGGGCATTAATCCTCGGCGCAGACCGCCTGCAAGCCGTGCCGCTCCAGCAAGTTCCTGGAGGCCGCGATGATGGAAGGCTCTTTTGGTGCCGTTTATACGTTTTCCGCATAAGCACAATGCAATTAAATGGTGGATATTTCCTACAGGTACGCATATTCTAGACAATCATGCCCGCTGACAGCTGTTCAGCTGGCCTCACGATTTCTCTCAGGAGCCCCGCATGCGCCTTTCCATTCTTTTTGCCAGCCTGCTACTTGCCGGCACCGCCGTTGCCGCCGCCCCGACACCGGCTAACCCGGTCGCCACGCCACATTTGCCTTACAACGCGGCGGCCGACGCCAAGGCCGACGTGGCACGCGCGCTGGCCGAGGCCAAGGCGGCGCACGTGCCTGTCTTGCTGATCTTTGGCGCCAACTGGTGCGAGGATTGCCGCGCGCTCGACAAGGCCTTGAAGGAGGGCAAGAACGCGGAATTGATGCAACAGCAGTTCAAGGTCGTCAAGGTCGACGTGGGCAACTTCGACCATAACCTCGACGTGGCGCAAACCTATGGCAATCCGCTCAAAAAAGGCATCCCGGCTGCCGTGCTGGTCTCGAGCGACAACAACCAGGTGCTGTACGCCACCAAGGGCGGCGAACTGGCGAACGCGCGCCGCATGAGCGAGAGCGGCATTTATGATTTCTTCAAGCAAGCGGCGAGCGTGAAAGCACCGGCGCTTTAATCGCCTTTAAAACTCTTCCCATGCATCGCTGGCCGGCGCTTTCGGGCGCGCGGCGGGGACCGTTGCTTTGAGCATTGCCGGGCGGGACGGCTTGGCCAGCGTGGGCTTGTGGACCGGTGGCTGCGGCGGCGCTGCATGCCCCGTTTCTTCCAGTTTGAAGACGCTGACCACCTGTGCCAGCCTGCCAGCCTGATCTTGCAAGGATTGGGCTGCCGCGGCCGCTTCTTCCACCAGGGCCGCGTTTTGCTGGGTTGCGTCATCCATCTGCGTGACGGTGGCATTGACTTGCGCGATACCCTGGCTTTGCTCCTGGCTGGCTGAAGCGATCTCTCCCATCAGGTCGGCCACTCTCTGCACGGAGACGACGATGTCCTGCATGGTGGCGCCGGCGGAGTCGACCAGCTTGCTTCCCGCTTCCACCTTGCTGCCCGAGTCGACGATCAAGTCCTTGATTTCCTTGGCCGCTGCTGCCGAGCGTTGCGCCAGGTTGCGCACTTCTGTCGCCACCACGGCAAAGCCGCGGCCCTGTTCTCCCGCGCGCGCCGCCTCGACTGCCGCGTTCAGGGCAAGGATATTGGTTTGAAAGGCAATGCCATCGATCACGCCGATAATGTCCGCGATCTTGCGCGAACTTTCCGTAATCGCGCCCATCGTCTGCACCACCTGGCCCACCACCTCGCCACCCTTGACGGCGTGGCTCGAGGCCGACACCACCAGCTGGTTGGCCTGGCGCGCATTATCCGCGTTCTGTTTCACGGTCGACGTCAGCTCTTCCATGGCTGCCGCCGTCTCTTCCAGGCTCGATGCCTGGGTTTCCGTACGCGCTGACAAGTCCAGGTTGCCCGAAGCGATCTGGCTCGATGCGCTGGCAATGGACCCGGTACTGTCGCGAACTTCGCGTATCGTCACGTTTAGCGATGCGACGAAACGGTTGAAGGCAGCGGCCAGCGCGCCGACCTCGTCTTCCGATTCGACGGGCATGCGGCGGCTCAGGTCGCCGTTTCCGCTGGCAATTTCGCTGAGCATGTCGGCTGCCCGTGCGACGGGGGCGGCGATGGCGCGGCTGATGACATAAATGATGCACAAAGCGATACCGCCACCCACCAGGCCGGCGATCAGGGCGGCGATCAAGGCTGAACGCGTGACGTTGCCCAGCACTTCCGATTCCGGTACTTCAGCCATCACATACAGGTTGAGTTCCGGCACGAAGGAGGCGGCGACGAACTGGCGTCCCGCAGGCGCATCGTAGATGGCGTACGCGTATTTTTTGCCCGTCAGCAGGCTCTTGCTCAGGGTATCGCTAAAGCCGGGCAACTCCTTGAGTTGATGCTTGCCGTCGGCCAGGGCTGGATCGCGGTGGATCAGCAGGTTGCCGTCGGCGCGTACCAGGTAGACATGGCCGGTCTGGCCGATCTTGTAACTGCGGATGGTGTCGGCCATGGTGTCGACGCTCAAGCCCATGCCTGTAATGACGGCCTTGCCGCCCGCCGTCTGGCCCCGTGCATTCAGGAACAGCATGAAACTGCCCGAGGCTGGATCGCGGTCCAGATTGATCGTGTGCTGTTTGTTTTCGTCGAGCATGCTGAAGAACCAATGATCGGCTGGCTGTTGCTTGTCCAGCGTGCGGATCAGACCCGCATCGGTCATGTACCTGGACGCAGTTTGCGAGCTCCAGCTGACGACGGCCGCCTTGTTTTTTTCCTTCAGCATTTTGGCGTAGCGCTGGAACGTGGCCAAGCCACTGTCCGCCAGGTCCGCGTCTTCCCAGTCTTGCAGAAAGACATCATTGGCCATCGTTTGCACCACCGACAACGGTTGGCTGATCTGGCGCAGCACGTCGTTGCGAATTTCGCCCACCTGGGCTGGTAGTTCCTGGCCGACGACGCGTTCGCGCACATAATCGCTGCTCATGCGCACGCTGAGGAAGGATGAAATTCCCATGAAAATCAGCAGGCATAAGCCCATGCTGAACATCAGTTTTTTCTGGATGGAGAGACGACGAAGCAGATGCATGGAAGACCCTAGGGATGGGCCCGCACGACCGGCAGAGGTTGCCAGAAAGGCACGGACAAGTGCGCAGTATAGCGACGGATGAGGGGGATATAGTTGGGCTATGCCGTATTTAATACAGGAGTGTTGCTTTATGGCAACGATTGCAAGGTGTTAACATGCATGCTTTTCATGTATACCGGCGCGGGGTGGAAAAACGTTCAGGCTGGCAAGCCGTGGGCGATCAATTCCAGCGGCAATTCCGTGCTGCACTTGATTTGCTCCATGGAAAAGGCGGACGACACGCCCGTCAGTTGCACAGCCTTGATGAGTTTTTTATAGAAAGTATCGTAACCCTTGATGTCGGTGGTGACGACTTTCAGCAGGTAGTCGATGTCACCGCTCATGCGGTGAAATTCCTGTACCTCGGGCAAGACGATGACGGCGGCGGCGAAGCGGCGCAGCCATTTTTCATCGTGCTGTCCCGTGCGCACGCTGACGAAAACCGTGACGGGTAAGCCCACTTTTTGCCGGTTGACGATGGCCACGCGGCTTTCGATATAACCGTCTTCCTCCAGGCGCTTGACGCGCTTCCAGCAGGGTGTGCTGGACAGACCGATCTTCTCGCTGAGGGCGGCGATCGACAGGGTGCCATCCTGCTGCAGGGCGGCGAGGATGGCGCAATCGAATTTGTCGAGCGATGTGTTTGGTGAATTCATTTCGCTATTTTCTATTTTATGGCATGTATATGCTGCATATTAACTCGTTTGCAGTGTCTTTTGGCATATCTTCACGGAAGCGTACCGGTAAACTATCCATACGCTCCAGCCGCCTGCGCTGTGCCCTTTTTATAGAATACTCAGACGGCCATCATGAAAGAAATCTACCTCGACAGCAATGCCACCACTTGCGTACTGCCCGCCGCCGTTGCCGCCGCCCGGCAAGCGATGGAGCAGGGCTATGGCAATCCCAGCAGCACCCACGCCACGGGATTGCAGGCCAAGGCCATGATGGATGGCGTACGCCAACGCGCCAGCCGCTTGCTGGGCGTGGGCGATGGTCGCCTGATGTTCAATAGCGGCGCTACCGAAGGCATCCAGACGGCCGTGCTGTCGGCCTTGTGCGCGCTGCGCGAGCGGCGTGCTGCAGGCAAGCGCATCGGCAGCCTGCTGCTGTATGGCGCGACCGAGCACAAGGCCGTGCCGGAAAGCCTGGCGCACTGGAACCGTTTATTGGGTCTGAACCTGGAAGTGCGCAAGCTGCCCGTCGACGCACAGGGGCGCCACGATCTGCAGGCACTCGATGCGCTGATCGGCGACGCGGCCATGCTGTGCACGATGGCGGCCAACAATGAAACGGGCGTCATCAGCGACCTGTCCGCCATCGCGCAACTGCTGCAGGAACGCGGTGCGGACGCCTACTGGATGGTCGACTGCGTGCAGGCGCTGGGCAAGCTGACATTGAACCTGGCCGCCACGCGCATCGACTACGCGCCGTTCTCTGGTCACAAGCTGTATGCGCCCAAGGGCATCGGCATGCTGTACGTGCGCGCTGGTGCACCATTTACCCCGTTGATGATGGGCGGCGGCCAGGAAGCGGGCCTGCGCTCGGGCACGGAGAACATGGCCGGCATCGCCGCCCTGGGCGCCGTGCTGGCCGCGCTGGACGATGGCAAGACCTTCCGCAGCCACGCCGATCTGGCCGCGTTCCGCGAGCAGCTGGTGGCCAGCCTGGAGCGCGCTTTCCCCGGCATCGTTTTCAATATGCCGTTCGACTTGTCCTTGCCAACCACGCTCAATTTTTCCGTGCCTGGCTTGTCCTCGAAAGAGTTGCTGGACCTGTTCGATGCGGCGCGCGTGCGCGTCAGTTCGGGCAGCGCCTGTTCCGCCGCCAAGGCCCTGCCCAGCTATGTGCTGGAAGCCATGCACGTGCCGCAATGGCGTGCCAGCTCGGCCATCCGTCTGTCGTTCGGCCCCCTGATCGATGCGGCGACGATAGCGGCCGCCTGCGCGCGCATTGAGCGCTGCGGCGAGGCGCTGCGCAGCAGCTGTTTGCTGCCGTCGGCGCTGACGCCATCGCAGCAGGACGGTGCGCAGGACGGCATAATCCAGGTGAGCGTGGATGGACAGTGCACCTGGCTGCTCAGCGACGTCGCCAGCGCCAGTTGTATCGTCATCGATCCTGTCGCCGCGCTCGTGCCGCGCCTGGCCGCCTTCATCCGCTGCCAGCATCTGGCCTTGCGCGCCATCGTGCACACGGCAGCGCCCGCCGACCACGGCGTGGCGCGCCTGGCGTTGTTGCAGGAACTCGAGATCGAACAAGTCGCTCACGTCGATATCGACGGTGAGCTGGAGCTGGGCCAGCAGCGCCTGCGCCAGATCGAGTATGGTGAGACCCATGTTTACTTGCTGGGCCAGCGCTTCGCCTTTATCGGCAGCCTGGCGCCCGAGGCGCTGACGCTCTTGTTGGATGCGGCGCTGGTGAGACCAGACACCGTACTGTGCGCCGCAGGCGATGACGGCAGCATCTGCAGCACCGTGCGCGCGGTGCAGGAAGGCGTCGTGCCAGCTGCCGACCTGCAGCTCGATGCGGCCGGCCTGCCCGCCTTCCTGCGCCAGCATCCTGACGCCATCCTCGTCGACGTGCGCGAAGCATATGAACACGCGGCCTGCGCCGGCACGGTATTCGAGGGCTGCACGGTGCATAGCGTACCGCTGAGCCGCCTGGCAGGACAGGTGGCCGCATGGCTGCAGCAGCCACAGCGCCCGCTGGTCTTTTTCTGCCGCAGCGGCAACCGCAGCGCGCGTGCAGCCGCCTGTCTGCGCCGCCTGGGCCATGCTGCGGCATGGCAACTCAATGGCGGCATGGCGCTGGCGGAGGCGACACGTCACCCGCTGGCCATCGCGGCATGACGGTGCTGAAGTTTCTCCTCTGGAATGTTGCACCGTGCCATCATTGACACGGTGCGGGTAGTTGAGTTGCTCCCATTCATTTCCTTCGGGCATTTTTCTCCCCTGCACGGGCTGATTTCTTTGCCTGCACGTCTCTAAAACCTCGTGTATGTACGCTAGCGCACGGTCTTGTGCGCAGCGCGCACCTACGATGAAGTTCAGAAAATCTCCCTATACCCTGAGATTCGTCGCAACGCTCCGGCGCTTCGCTTTCCGTCTTCGCCAGTGTCCGATCGTGTTCTTCCAGACTGGGCTGGCGTGACGGTGGCCGCTGGCTGCCTGCGTGCACCTAGCGAGGCCCAAGTTGAAAGAGTACACAGCAGTTGTCACGCAGCAGATCAAGGAACAGATGTCCAAATTCAAGGAAATCTTCCGCGACCATCCCCTTGCCCCGGACAGTTTCGACGCTGCGCGCGACGATGCCTTGCCCCTGCGCTCCGAGTTATTCAGCGCCATGCAGATGGCCGCCCACGGCAAGCATGTGGCCGCCGGTCATGCGGTGGGACGGCATCATGGCCGCGACCGCCTGCTGGCGCGCCTGGCCGACAATGCGGCGCTGATCACGGCCACCGTCAACGAACTGACGGCCACCGTCAAGAGCGGGCGTCAGGTCACGCCCGCCTCGGAGTGGCTGCTGGATAATTTTTACCTGATCGAAGAGCAGATCCGCACCACGCGGCGCCACTTGCCGAAGAACTACAGCAAGGAGCTGCCACGGCTGACGTCGGGCGTGGACGCAGGCTGTCCGCGCGTGTACAAGATCGCGCTGGAAATCATCTCGCATGGCGATGGCCGGGTCGATCTGGAAAACCTGTGCCATTTCATCGAGGCTTACCAGGATGTCGCCACCCTGACCCTGGGCGAATTGTGGGCCGTGCCCATCATGCTGCGTCTGGCCCTGATCGAAAACCTGCGCCGCGTTGCCGTGCGCGTGGCCGATGACCGCATGCAGCGCGACCTGGCCAATACCTGGGCCGACCAGATGACGGACATCGCCGAGCGTAATCCCAGCGGCTTGATCCTGCTGGTAGCCGACATGGCACGCTCGAATCCACCGATGACCAGTGCCTTCGTGGCCGAATTGTCGCGCCGCCTGCAGGGACAAAGTTCGTCGCTGACCCTGGCCCTGTCGTGGCTGACGCACAAGCTGGCCGAATCGGGTCTCACCATCGAGCAGCAGATCCAGTCCGAGATCGGGCAGCAGGCGGCCGACCAGGTATCGATCGCCAACAGCATCGGCAGTCTGCGTTTTCTGGGCACCATGGATTGGCAGGAATTTGTCGAGACCATGAGCGTTGTCGAGCAGACCTTGCGGCTGGACCCGGCCGGCACCTATGGCTTGATGGATTTCGCCACGCGCGACAGCTATCGCCACGTCATCGAGCGCATCGCCAGGCGCAGCGCGCGCAGCGAAGTGGAAGTGGCCGAGATGGTGGTGCAACTGGCGCACACGCACGGCAACGGCAATGATGCGCGCCGTGGTCATATCGGCTTTTACCTGGTGGGGCGCGGCGTGCTGGTGCTGGAAAAGCAGGCCGGCGCGAAGCTGCCCTTCGTCGAGGCGCTGCAGCATACGGCGCGCGCCGCGCCGCTGGCCGTCTACCTCGGCGCTATCTGCTTCCTGAGCCTGGCGACGAGCGCGCTGCTGCTCGAGCGCGCCGTGCGCCATGGCGTGCAGGGCTGGCCACTGGTGGCGCTGGGTGCGCTGGCGCTGCTGGGCAGCAGCCAGCTGGCCGTGGCCGTGGTGAACTGGCTGGCGACCCTGATGACGTCGCCGCATCCGCTGCCGCGCATGGATTACCAGGCCGGCATTCCGTCGGACGGGCGCGGCATCGTGGTGGTGCCGACCCTGATCTACAGCGAGCAAAACGTGGCCGCCTTGTGCGAGGCGCTGGAAGTGCGCTACCTGGCCAACCGCGATCCGAACCTGCGTTTCTGCCTGCTGACCGACTTTGTCGACGCGGATGCACAAACGATGCCGGGCGACGAAGCCTTGCTGCGCCAGGCGCAGGAGACCATCCGTGGCTTGAACGACAAATATCGCGTGGAGGGTAGCGAGTTCAAGGAAAACGGCGACCCGGCCGAACGCGAAGAGCTGGGCCATATGGGCCCGTTCCTGCTGCTGCACCGTCCGCGCCTGTGGAATTCGCAGCAGAATGCGTGGATGGGGCAAGAGCGCAAGCGCGGAAAATTGTCCGACCTGCACGCGTTCCTGCGCGGCGGCGCGCGCGACAAATTCTCGCTGGTGGAAGGCGAGTTGCGCGGCCTGCGCACGATCAAATACGTGATCACGCTCGACACCGATACGCAGCTGCCGCGCGACGCGGCGCGCGAATTCATCGCCACCATGATGCACCCGCTGAACCGACCCGTGCTCGACGCGGCCGGTACGCGCGTGGTGGCCGGCTACGGCATCTTGCAGCCGCGCGTGGCCGTGGCGCTGCCCAGCGCGAACGCTTCACGCTACGAGCTGCTGTGCGGCGGCGAACCGGGCATCGATCCCTATACGCGCACCGTCTCGGACCTGTACCAGGACGTATTTTACGAGGGCTCCTTCATCGGCAAGGGCATCTACGACCTCGACATGTTCGAACGGGTGCTGGGACAGCGACTGCCCGATAATAAAATCCTCAGCCATGATTTATTGGAAGGCTGCTACCTGCGCGCCGGCCTGCTCAGCGACTCGCAACTGTATGAAGAATACCCGGCCCGTTACGACGCCGACGTCAGCCGCCGCCAGCGCTGGATACGCGGCGACTGGCAGCTGATCGGCTGGTTGCTGGGCCGCGTGCCGGGCCGCGCCGGCAAGCGCGAACGCAATCCCCTGTCGATGCTGTCGCGCTGGAAGCTGTTCGACAACCTGCGCCGCAGCATCGTGGCGCCGGCCACCACCGTGTCGCTGCTGATGGTATGGGGTTTCCTGCCGCACGTGGCATTCTGGAGTGCGGCAGTGCTGGCCATCATCTTCCTGCCCCCCGTCTTTTCCGCACTGTACGATCTGTTGCGCAAACCGCGCGACACCCTGTGGCGCCAGCATCTGGCCGCGTTCGAGCGGCGCTGCGGCGTGCAGTTTTCGCATGCCATGCTGACCCTCGTCTTCCTGCCGTACGAAGCGTGGATCAGCCTGGACGCCATCGCGCGCACCCTGTGGCGCCTGGGCGTGTCGCACAAGCATTTGCTCGACTGGCGTGCCTCCAATCTGCACAGTTCTTCCGGTTCGCAGGCCGACAGCTGGCGCGCCATGTGGTGCTCGCCCGCGCTGGCGCTGGCCACCTTTGCTGCCTTGCTGCACTGGCGCGCGGAAGCGTTGCCGGCCGCCGCGGTGGTGCTGCTGCTATGGCTGGCCGCACCTGCCATCGCCTGGTGGATCAGCCGCCCCATCGAGCGGGCCGTGGCGCGCCTGTCGGCCGAGCAGGGGCGCTTCCTGCATGGCGTGGCGCGCAAGACCTGGGCGTATTTCGATACTTTCGTCGGCCCCGATGATCACTGGCTGCCGCCCGATAACATGCAGGAGCATCCGCACCTGGTGGTGGCGCACCGCACCTCGCCGACGAATATCGGCCTGGCGCTGCTGGCCAACCTGACGGCCTACGACTTCGGCTATGTCACCATGGGCCAGCTGATCGAACGCAGCCGCGCCACACTGCACAGCATGGGCGAGCTGGAACGCTTCCAGGGCCATTTCTATAACTGGTACGACACGCAGACGCTGAAGGCGCTGCAGCCCATGTACATCTCGACGGTCGACAGCGGCAATCTGGCCGGTCATCTGCTGACCTTGCAGCCGGGCCTGGTGGAACTGTACGACGCTCCCATCATGGGCTTGCAAATTGTGGACGGCATCCGCACGACGGCGCAGGTACTGCAAGAGTTCATTGCCGCCGAAGGCGAAGGCAAGGAGGTGCGCGCGTCGCTGGCGCTGCTGCAGATGCCGGCCGCACCAGCCAGCCTGGCCGAATGGCATGCCTACCTGAGTGCAGCGAATGGCGCTGCCGACGCGCTGCTGTCGCTGACCCTGCAAAGCGAGGATGGCGAGCTGTCCATGTGGAGCGGCGCACTGGCGCGCCAGTGCCGCGCGGCGCTTGCCGAGTTGCTGCAACTGGCGCCGTGGGCGGCGCAGGCGGGACTCGATGCAGCGCTGGTGCGCGTGCCGACCCTGCGCGAACTGGCCAACCTGGAAACGCCGGAAGGCACGCCGCTGGAGCTGGCCGCCTTGCTGGTGCAGGGCCGCGAGCAGGCAGGTCGCCACATGCGCGACATCGCCCACGCGGCGGGCCAGGCGCGCGACTTCGCGCAGATCGAATACGCGTTCCTGTACAACCCGGCGACCAAACTGCTGGCCATCGGCTACAACGTCAGCGAACGACGCCTCGACCCCAGCTACTACGACTTGCTCGCTTCCGAAGTGCGCCTGGCAAGCTTCATCGCCATCGCCCAGGGGCAGCTGCCGCAGGAGCACTGGTTTGCCCTGGGCCGCCAGCTGTGCATGGTGGCCGGCCAGCCCGTGCTGCTGTCGTGGAGCGGCTCGATGTTCGAGTACCTGATGCCGCTGCTGGTGATGCCGAATTATCCGAATACCCTGCTCGACCAGACGTATCACTCCGTCATCGAGGCGCAGATCGACTATGGTCGCCAGCGCGATGTACCGTGGGGGATTTCCGAATCCGGCTACAACACGGTCGATGCCAGCCTGAATTACCAGTACCGCGCCTTTGGCGTGCCGGGGTTGGGCCTGAAGCGTGGCCTGGCCGACGACCTGGTGGTGGCGCCGTACGCCAGCATGATGGGCCTGATGGTGCAGCCGGAAGCGTCGTGCCAGAACCTGCAGCGCATGCAGGCGGCCGGCTACATGGGCCGCTACGGGTTTTTTGAGGCCATCGACTTCACCACGGCGCGCCTGCCGCGCGGGCAGGGCAGCGCCGTCATCCGCTCGTTCATGGTGCACCACCAGGGCATGGGCTTTTTGGCCCTCAGCTATCTGCTGCACGACCGCCCGATGCAGCGCCGTTTCGAGTCCGATCCGTTGCTGCAATCGGCCTTGCTGGTGCTGCAGGAACGCACGCCGCAGGCAGGCGCGTTTTACTCGAACACGGCCGAACTGGCGGTGCTGCGCAGCGGCGCGTCAGAGCAGGCCATGCCGATGCGCATCCTCACGCAAGCCAACAGCGCCGTACCGGAAACGCAGCTGCTCTCGAATGGCCGCTACCACGTGATGGTGAGCAATGCGGGCGGCAGCTACAGCCGCTGGAAAGACTTGTCCGTGACGCGCTGGCGCGAAGACTGCACGCGCGACAACTGGGGCAACTTCTGCTACCTGCGCGACCTCGACGACGGTGCCGTCTGGTCCACCACGTACCAGCCGACGTTGGCCGAGCCGAAGAAATACGAAGTGATTTTTTCCGAGGGACGCGCGGAATTTCGCCGTGCCGACCATGGTCTCGACCTGTACACGGAAATCGTCGTCTCGCCCGAGGACGACATCGAAATCCGGCGTACGCGCATCAGCAATAATTCGAACCGCCAGCGGCGCATCGAGATCACCAGCTTTGCCGAAGTGGTGATGGCGCCGGCGGCGGCCGATGCGGCGCATCCCGCGTTCAGCAAGCTGTTCGTGCAGACGGAAATCCTCGCACATGAAAATGCGATTTTGTGCACGCGTCGGCCTCGCTCGAAGGACGAGCAGATGCCGTGGCTGCTGCATGTGATGACCGTGCACGATATCGAGCACTATGCCGTGTCGTTCGAGACGGATCGCGCGCGTTTCATCGGCCGCGGCAACACGGCGCAGCTGCCGCAGGCGCTGCAGGATAGCGGGCCACTCGGTGGCGGCCACGGTTCCGTGCTGGACCCCATCGTGGCCATCCGCTACGTCATCACGCTCGAACCCGATCAGGCCGTGACGGTCGATAGCGTCACCGGCATGGTGGAGCAGCGCGAGGCGGCGTTGCACCTGATCGATAAATACCAGGACCGCCATCTGGCCGACCGCGTGTTCGAACTGGCCTGGACGCACAGCCAGGTGGTGCTGCGCCAACTCAATGCCAGTGAAGCCGATGCGCAGCTGTATGCGCGCCTGGCCAATGCCGTGATCTATCCGAATGCGGCCCTGCGCGCCGAGGCCAGCATCCTTATCAAGAACCAGCGCGGCCAGTCCGGCCTGTGGGCGTATGCCATCTCGGGCGACCTGCCCATCGTGCTTTTGCAGATACGCGACGTAGCCAATATCGAACTGGCGCGCCAGATGGTGCAGGCGCATGCCTACTGGCGCCTGAAAGGGCTGATCGTGGACCTGGTGATCTGGTATGAGGACCAGTCGGGCTACCGCCAGCTGCTGCACGACCAGATCATGGGCTTGATCGCCTCGGGCATCGATGCGCAGGCGATTGACCGCCCGGGCGGCATCTTCGTGCGCCTGGCCGAGCAGATCGCCAATGAAGACCGCATCTTGCTGCAATCGGTGGCGCGCGCCATCATCAGCGACTTGCGCGGCACCCTGGCCGAGCAGGTCAAGCGCCCTCCCAGCCCCGTGCTGCGCATGCCGCCGCTGCTGCAGGACCCGGCCCGCGAACACGGCGGCGTGCCGCACCAGGCGCCAAAGCGCGAGTTGATCCTGGAAAATGGCCTGGGCGGCTTTACGCCCGACGGGCGCGAATACGTGATCACCACGGGCGAAGGTCAACAGACGCCGGCGCCATGGTCGAACGTGCTGGCCAATGCGCAATTCGGCACGGTGGTGTCCGAAGGAGGTCAGGCGTATACCTGGAGCGAGAATGCGCATGAATTCCGTTTGACGCCATGGCAGAACGACCCCGTTTCCGACCTCTCCGGTGAAGCGTTTTACGTGCGCGACGAGCAGAGTGGCCAGTTCTGGTCGCCGTCGGCCCTGCCGGCGCGCGGCAGCGGCGACTACGTGACACGCCACGGCTTCGGCTACAGCATTTTTGAACACAGCGAGGGTGGCATCGCCACCGAACTGTGCACCTATGTGGCGCTCGACGCGGCCGTCAAATACTCGGTGATCAAGGTGCGCAACGACAGCGGCGTGCCGCGCCGCCTGTCCGTCACAGGCTACGTGGAATGGGTGCTAGCCGACCTGCGCGCCAAGTCCGGCATGCACGTGGCGACCGAAGTCGACACGATCAGCGGCGCGCTGTTTGCGCGCAATAACTACAACACGGAGTTTTCGGGCAGGGTCGGCTTTTTCAACACCGATGCCAGCATCCGTTCCATCACCTGCGACCGCAATGAATTCATCGGCCGCAACGGCAGCCTGGCAAGGCCGGCCGCCTTGCGCCGCGTGCGCCTGTCCGGCAAGGCGGGCACGGGGCTCGACCCGTGCGCAGCGATCCAGGTGCCGTTTGAACTGCAGCCGGGGCAGGAGCGCGAAATCGTCTTCCTCCTCGGCGTGGGCGGACGCCGCAATGCCGACGCCAGCACCATGGTGCAGCGCCATGCGGGCAAGGACGCGGCCCGCATGGCGCTCGACGCGGTCCGCGAACACTGGGACAGCACCCTGGGCGCCGTGCGCATCGAAACACCCGAACCGTCGCTGGACGTGATCGCCAATGGCTGGCTGATGTACCAGACCATCGCCTGCCGGCTGTGGGCGCGCAGCGGCTATTACCAGTCGGGCGGCGCGTATGGGTTCCGCGACCAGCTGCAAGATGCGATGGCCATGATCCACACGGCGCCGCAACTGCTGCGCGGCCATTTGCTGCTGTGCGCGGCGCACCAGTTTGTCGAAGGCGACGTACAGCACTGGTGGCATCCGCCGTCGGACCGGGGCGTGCGCACGCATTGCTCCGACGATTACCTGTGGCTGCCGCTGGCCGCTTGCCGCTATGTGATCGCCACGGGCGACATCAATGTGCTGTCGGAAGTGGCGCCCTTCATCGAGGGACGGGCCGTCAAGCCCGAAGAAGATTCCTACTATGACTTGCCCGTGCGTTCGGGCGAGTCGGCCGACCTGTACGAGCACTGCGTGCGCGCCATCCGCCATGGCTTGCGCCTGGGCGTGCATGGTTTGCCCCTGATGGGCTCCTGCGACTGGAACGACGGCATGGACAAGGTGGGCGAGCATGGCAAGGGCGAGAGCGTGTGGCTGGCCTTCTTCCTGTACGAAGTGCTGCAGCGCTTCGCCGACGTCGCCGTGCTGCGCGGCGATGCGGCGTTCGCCCAGTTCTGCCGCGACGAAGCCGTCAAGCTGGCGGCCAATGTCGAGGAGCATGCATGGGATGGCGAGTGGTACCGGCGCGCCTACTTTGACGATGGCACGCCATTGGGATCGCACACCAACGAGGAATGCCAGATCGATTCGATTTCGCAAAGCTGGGGCGTGCTGTCGGGCGCCGCCAACAAGGAACGCGTGGCCGGCGCCATGCGCCAGGTCGATGCGCGCCTGGTGCGGCGTGACTCTGGAGTGATCCAGCTGCTCGATCCGCCGTTCGACAAATCCGATCTCAATCCCGGCTATATCCGCGGTTATGTGCCGGGTGTGCGCGAGAACGGCGGCCAGTACACGCATGCTGCCATCTGGACGGCGATGGCGTTTGCTCACATGGGTGATGGCGAAAAGGCGTGGGAACTGCTGCGCATGATCAACCCCGTGCGCCATGGCGTTGACGCGCAAGCGGTGGCACGCTACAAGGTGGAACCATATGTGGTAACGGCCGACGTGTATGCCGTGGCGCCGCACGTGGGGCGCGGCGGCTGGAGCTGGTACACGGGATCGTCGGGCTGGCTGTACCGGCTGATCGTCGAATCCCTGCTGGGCTTGACGCGCGAAGCGAACATGCTGCGCATGGCGCCGGCCATGCCGTCCGAATGGGACCGCTTCAAGCTGCATTACCGCTTCGGTGCCAGCAGCTATGCCATCACGGTGGAAAAGGCGCAGGGGCGGCTTGCAGGACTGTCGCTCGATGGCGTGGCGCAGGATGGCAACAGCATCGCCCTGCGTGACGAGGGCCGCGAGTATGCGGTGCTACTGTTGCTTTAATCTTGCCATGTGTCTTGTTCGGGCCGGCGCCGTGCCAGCAGCACAATCACGCCTGCGCCCAGCAGCAGCAGGTCGCGCGTGGATACTTCATTCGCGTCGGGGTGGGAAGGGCGGGCGGTGTGCGTAGCCGCCGTCTGGCGCTGCACATGGGCAGCCGCAGCGCCGGCCTGGCTTGCGCAGGCGGCCAGGCACAGCGCCGCCATCTTTCCATTCAAATACATACATTCCTCAAGAAAGCGCGCTGACCGTTCGGGATCAGCGCGCCGGTATTCATGTCGGCGACATTGTAGTTATGGACATGAATATTGTAAATGGGAAATTATCTGCGGTTGCGTCATTGTGATGCGTCAGAAACCCAGGGCTGCGCCCGCGCCCAGCAGGGTTGCCACGCCCAGCACGGCAAAGACCAGTGCTGCGATGCCGTGCACCAGGCGCAGCGACACGCGGTTGGCGATCTTGTCACCGAGGTACACAGCCGGCACGTTGGCCAGCATCATGCCGAAGGTGGTGCCCAGTACGACGGAGACAATGTCGTGGTAGCGCGCTGCCAGCGCCACGGTCGCCACTTGTGTCTTGTCGCCCATTTCGGCCATGAAGAAGGCGATCAGGGTGGTCAGGAAGACGCCGTACTTGGCCAGCTTCGTCTCGTCTTCATCGAGCTTGTCGGGGATCAGGGTCCAGGCGGCCATCGCCAGGAATGACACGCCCAGTACCCAGCGCAGCACGTCAGGTCCCAGCATGCTGGTAATCCAGGCGCCGACGGCGGCGGCAAATGCGTGGTTGGCGATGGTGGCGACGAAAATGGCCAGCACGATGGGCAAGGGTTTGCGGAATCTGGCAGCCAGCAAAAAGGCCAGGAGTTGGGTTTTGTCGCCGATTTCAGCGAGACCGACGATGCCGGTGGAGATGAGGAATGCTTCCATGAGATTGCAAGAGGTACGCGGGCCGGACGAATTAACCAATGATCCACGGGCGACTCCGGCCCATGCGGCCGCCCTGGATCAATGGTCTCGTCAAGTTCTGCAACCACCTGCACCATGGCCTGCGGGCCAATTATGTTGATACAGGTTCCTGCGGCAGGACCGCAGGACGACTACTCCCCAATGTTCGAGGCGCATCATACGCCAATGCCTGCGTCGGCGCCAGTGCCGCCTGGGCGGGGCGTGGCCTTGTGTGTGGGACTTCCACAACAATGAGCGATTTGCAAACAGACTCGACTTAGAATGCAGTCTGTCCACGACTTCCAGATGGAATGCGCCATGCCGGTCCTTGTCCGCTTGCTTGCCTTGTGTTTGATCTTGCTTGCCCCTTTGCCCGGCCTGTGCGCCGCCGCGCCCTTCGACGACAAGTTCCGCCAGCTCGCAGAATTGCTGCCCACGCCCAACGCCTACCGCACCGCGTCCGGTGCGCCGGGCCACGCCTATTGGCAGCAGCGCGCCGACTACGTGATCCGCGCCACCCTGGACGAAGCACGCCGCGAAATCACGGCCAGTGAACAGATCACCTATCACAATCGCTCACCCGACAGCCTCGCGTATCTGTGGCTGCAGCTGGACCAGAATGGCTTGCGCCAGGATGCCGACCAGCGCCGCGTGCTGAGCGCACCGTCGCGCCAGGCCTGGCTCAGCGGCACTGAAGAGGAAGCGCTGAAATTCGAGGACTTGCGCGCCATCCACGCGGGGCGCGAGTTTGACGGCGGCTTCAAGCTCACCGCCGTGAAGGCGGCCAGCGGCAAGCCCTTGCCGTATGTGGTCAACCAGACCATGCTGCGCATCGATTTGCCCGTGGCGCTGGCGCCCGGCCAGAGCATCAGCTTTGGCATCGACTGGTCGTATCAAATCAATGACCAGAAGGTGCTGATCGAGCGCTCCGGCTATGAATATTTTGAAGACGACAAGAACACGATTTTCCAGATCGCACAGTGGTTTCCGCGCATGGCCGCGTATTACGATGCCGCCGGCTGGCAGCACAAGCAGTTCCTCGGCTCCGGTGAATTTACCCTGGAGTTTGGCGACTACGAGCTGTATCTGACGGTGCCGGCCGATCACGTGGTGGCTGCCACGGGCGAGCTGCAAAATCCTGCCAGCGTGTTGAGCGCGGCGCAGCGCGAACGCCTGGCGCGGGCGAAAAACAGCAATACGCCGCTGCTGGTGATTACGCCAGCCGAGGCGCTGGCGGCGGAAAAGGGCCGGGCGGCGGGGATGAAAACCTGGCACTTCAAGGCGGCCAATGTGCGCGACGTGGCGTGGGCCTCGAGCCGCAAGTTCATCTGGGATGCGCAGGGACTCGACAGCGGCGGCAAGCGCGTGATGGCCATGTCTTACTATCCGAACGAGGGTAATCCGCTGTGGCAGCAGTACAGCACGCGCGCCGTCGTGCACGCCATCGAGCAGTACAACAAGTACAGTTTCGACTATCCGTATCCTAACGCGATTTCTGTCAATGGCGCCGTGGGCGGCATGGAATATCCGATGATCTCGTTCAATGGCGGACGTCCCGTGAAGGACAAGAAGACGGGCGAGCTCACGTATTCGAAGACGACGAAGTATGACCTGATCGGCGTGATCATCCATGAAGTGGGCCACAATTATTTCCCCATGATCGTCAACTCGGACGAGCGCCAGTGGACGTGGATGGACGAGGGCCTCAATTCCTTCCTGCAGTACCTGGCCGAGCAGGCGTGGGAAGAGCATTTCCCCTCCTGGAATGGCGAGCCGCGCAAGATCGTCGACTACATGCGCAGCCAGAACCAGGTGCCCATCATGACCAATTCCGAGTCCTTGCTGCAGTTCACGGCGAATGCCTACGACAAGCCGGCCACGGCGCTCAACATCCTGCGCGAGACGATACTTGGGCGTGAACTGTTCGACTTCGCCTTCAAGCAATACGCCTTGCGCTGGAAGTTCAAGCGGCCCACGCCGGCCGATTTCTTTCGCACCATGGAAGACGCTTCCGGCACCGACCTGGACTGGTTCTGGCGCGGCTGGTTTTATACCACCGATGCGGTCGACATCAGTATCGACGGCATCAGCGAATATGGCGTGAGCACGAAAAATCCGGAAACGGAAAAGGCGTGGAAGAAGGCGCAGAAGGCCGCGCAGCCCATCTCGATCTCGGACCAGCGCAACAAGGCGCTGCCAAAGAAGGTCGACCTGGACCCCGCACTGAAGGATTTCTATAACCGGCACGATGAATTCACCGTCACCAACAAGGACCGTAACAGCTATGCGGAGGAGCAGGAGTCGCTGGAGCCGTGGGAGCGGAAACTGCTTGAACAGCACAACCTGGGCAAGCATCTGTACCTGGTCGACTTTTCGAATATCGGTGGTCTGGTGATGCCGCTGATCCTGGAAATCGAACTGAAAAGCGGCAAGAAGATCATCGAGCGCGTGCCGGCCGAAGTGTGGCGCTACTCGCCGCACAAGATCAGCAAAGTGATCGTCACCGACGAACCGATGGTGGGCCTGGTGCAGGATCCGTACTGGGAGACGGCCGATATCGACACCAGCAACAACGCCTGGCCGCGAAAAATCACTGCATCGCGCCTGGAGTTGTTCAAGCTGGACCGCGACAAGAATAACCTGATGAAGGACTTTAATACGCCGCTGAAGGCGCCCGAGGCCAAGGCCGAGATGAAACAGTGAAACAGCGCCGGCCAGTCCGGCGCTTTTTTTTCTGCCGGCCTGCGCCGGAAGTGCTATTCTGCGCGACGCCTCGGCGCACACGGACCGGGGCTTTCGCAAATCATTCAAAAGACGACCATGCAAACTTTGACCTTCCTGCGCGCCCTGGGCTGTGCGCTACTTTGCCAGGTAACCCTTGCTGCGCACGCCGACCCCCTCAGCTACGCGCGCTACGACCAGGTGCGCACGCGCGACCTGCAGCTGGACCTGAAAGCCGATTTCAAGCAAAAGACGCTCTCCGGCTATGCCGAGCTGTCACTGAACTGGATCGACCCGGCGGCGCGCACCCTGGTGCTCGATACGCGCGATTTGTCGATCGCGAAAGTGCAGGTGCAGGACAAGCGCGGCGCATGGCAGATGGCGCCGTATCAGCTGGACAAGGCCGACCCGGAAAAGGGCCAGGCGCTGCGCATCACCACCACGGGGCAGCCGGGCAAAGTGCGCGTCTACTATCACACGGCGCCAAACGCCATCGCGCTGCAGTGGCTCACGCCGCAGCAGACCATGTCGGGCAAGCTGCCCTTCATGTTCAGCCAGTCGCAAAGCATCAACGCCCGCTCATGGGTGCCGTCGCAGGATACGCCAGCCGTGCGCTTTACCTACAGCGCGCGCATCGATGCCCCAAGCGGCATGCGCGTCGTGATGAGCGCCGAGAATGACGAAAAGGCGACGGGCAAGGGCGGCTGGAAATTCAGGATGCCGCAGCCGATTCCCTCGTACCTGCTGGCCATTGCCATCGGCGAACTGGAAGTGCGCAAGCTCGGTCCCCGTTCGGCCGTGTATGCCGAACCGCCGCGCATCAAGGCCGCCGAATACGAGCTGGCCGACACGGAAAAGATGATTCAGGCAGCCGAGGCGCTGTATGGCCCGTATGGATGGGGACGCTACGACATGATCGTGCTGCCGCCATCGTTCCCCTACGGTGGCATGGAAAATCCGCGCCTGACCTTCCTCACGCCGACCATGATCGCGGGTGACCGCAGCCTGGTCGACCTGATCGCGCATGAGCTGGCCCACTCATGGTCAGGCAACCTGGTCACCAACGCCTCGTGGAAGCATATGTGGCTCAACGAAGGCTTTACCACCTACGTCACCACGCGCATCGTCGAGCAGCTGTATGGCAGCGACGTGGCGCAAATGGGCGTGCAGGTCGACCAGGAAGAACTGGCAGCGTCGATCAAGCAGTTACCGGCGGCGAAAACGGCGCTGATCACGCGCGATGCGGATGCCAATCCCGCTGAAACGTACACGGACGATGGCATCATCTACCCGAAAGGTGCCTGGTTCCTGGCGACCATGGAGCGCCGTGCCGGCCGTGCCGTGTTCGATCCATTCCTGCGCGGCTGGTTCGACCAGCACGCGTTCCAGAGCGTGACGACGGAGCAGTTCATCGCTTACCTGCGCAAGAACCTGCTGGCGCAGCATCCGGACGTCATGCCTGAAGCGGAACTCGATGAATGGCTGTATGGCACGGGCGTGCCTGCCAGCGCGCAACGCGTCGTCTCGCCGCGTCTGGCGCTGCTGGACCAGCACCGCGACGCCTGGCTCAAGGGTGAGCTGGCCACCAAGGACCTGGGTATGGATCATTGGATCGCCATCGAATCCATGCACTTCCTGAACGACATCAACAACAAGGCCAGTGCGGCGCAACTGCGTGAGCTGGACCAGGTGTATGGCGTGGGCAAGAGCGGCAACAATGAAGTCGCATACCGTTTCTACCTTGCTGCCGTGAACGCCGGCTACGACGTGCAGCCGCCGCTGCAGGCATTCCTGATGAGCGTGGGCCGCCAGAAGTTCGTCGTGCCCCTGTACAGCGCCTTGATGAAGACCCCGCAAGGCCATGCCTGGGCCAAGGACGTGTATGCGCAGGCGCGTGAACGCTACCACCCGGTGACGCAGGAAAGCGTCGACAAATTGATGGCCGCGCAAGCGCATTGAACCTTCTTTGGACATCCTGACCATGCATTCCATGAACCGTCTCGCCACCGCCATCGTGCTGGCGTTTTCCAGCGTCACCATGCCGGCGATGGCCGCCGATGCAACACCAGCCGTTGCCGCTGCACCGGCGCCCGCGCCCGCCTTCGATCTTGAGCGCGACGTCGCTACTGCCCTGAAGGTTTTCGACGTGCCGGGCATGGCGATCGCCATCGTCAAGGATGGCAAGGTCATCACCGCCAAGGGCTTTGGCGTACGCAAGCTGGGCGAGCCGGCGGCCGTCGATGCCAAGACCCTGTTCGAAGTGGCATCGAACTCGAAAGGCTTCACGGCCGCCGCGCTGGCCATGCTGGTCGATGAGGGCAAGCTGGCCTGGGACGATCCCGTCACCAAGCACTTGCCCGGCTTCCAGATGCACGATTCCTACGTGACGGGCGCCATGACCATCCGCGATTTGCTGACGCACCGCAGTGGCCTGGGCCTGGGCGCCGGCGACTTGCTGTGGTGGCCCACCACCACGTTCAGCACCGACGAGATCATCGAGAAGCTGCGCTACATCCGCCCGGCCACGAGTTTTCGCAACAGCTATGCCTACGATAACCTGCTGTATATCGTCGCCGGCAAGATCATCGCCGACAAGGCGGGCAAGAGCTGGGGCGAGGCCATGCACGAACGCATCCTGGCGCCGCTGGGCATGACGGGCACCACCACCAGCCTGGCCGAGAACGTTGGTAATCCCGACGTCGCCAATGCGCACAGCAAGATCGACGGCAAGATCGCCGCCGTCAAATCGATGCCGGTGCCGAACGCCGTGGGCGCCGTCGGCATCAACACGAACGCGGAAGATATCGCCAAATGGATGATGCTGCTGCTCGACGAAGGCAAGATCGCTGGCGTGAAGGACAAGGATGGCAAGGACGCGCGCCTGTTCAGCGAAAAGCAGGGCCGCGAAATGTGGACGGCGCAAACGCCGATCAAGATTGCCGAGCCGAAGCCGGCGCTGGCCGCGACGAAACCGAACTTCAGCGCGTATGGCCTGGGCTTCCAGCTGCGCGACTACAAGGGCATGAAAGTGGCCATGCACGGCGGCGCGCTACAGGGATTTTATTCGCGCGTGGTGATGGTGCCGGAAGCGAAACTGGGCGTGGCCATTCTCACCAATGCGGAAAATGGCGGTTCCATGACGGCGCTGCAATGGCGCATCCTCGACCATTATCTGCAGGCGGCGCCGTCGGACTGGCTCGCACTGGTGGCCAAGGTGGAGCAGGACCAGCATGCCGAAGAAGTCAAAAAACAGGGCAAGGCGTCGAGCGCGCGCGCGGCGAAATCGCAGCCATCGCTGCCGCTGGCGGCGTATGACGGCGAGTATGAGGATGCCTGGTATGGCAAGGTCGTGATCAAGCCCGAGGGCAGGAAGCATATCCTCAGCTTTACGCGTACGCCGGACCTGACGGGCGAGCTGGAACACTGGCAGCACGACACCTTCATCGTGCGCTGGAAAGAGCGTAACTTCAACGCCGACGCTTACGTGACATTCTCGCTCAATCCCGATGGCAGCATCGACCGCGTGAAAATGGCGCCCGTGTCGGCCGAGACGGATTTCAGCTATGACTTCCAGGATTTGAGCCTGGTGCCGGTGAAGCCGAAGGAAGGCAAGAAGTAACGCAGGAAGTAAAGCAGGAAGCCGAAGGCCACCGTGAGGTGGCTTTTTTCACATTATGGCTTGACGAACTTCAGGGTCATGCGGTCGCTCTCGCCGATGGCCGTGTACTTGTCGCGCTCCACGTCCTTGTTGGCGTAGGTGGGTGGCAGCGCCCAGACGCCGCCCTGGTGGTCCGCCGTGTCTTTCGGATTGGCGTTGATGTCGGACTTGGCCGCCAGTTTGAACCCTGCGCCTTCGGCCAGCTTGATCACATACGCTTCGTGCATGTAGCCGCTGCTGGCCGTGGCATCTTGCGCCTTGCTGGCAGGCAGGCGATGCTCGACGACGCCGAATACGCCGCCCGGTTTCAGGCTGTCATACACTTCCTTGAACAGGGTTTTCATGCCTTCGTCGCCGATGGGTATCCAGTTGTGGATATTGCGGAAGGTGAGCACCATGTCGGCTGTGCCCTTGGGGGCGATGCGGTAGGTGGTGGGCGGCGCGAAGGCGCCGAGTTCCACCTTGCCGAAAGCGGCCGGATTGGCGTCGAGTTTTTGCTGGAAGCGCGCCGCGCCGCGGCGTGCGCCTTCGCTGGCGGATTGCGGATCGTTGCCGGCGGCGATCAGCTTGCCGTTGTCGCGCAGGTAGGGCGCCAGGATCTCCGTGTACCAGCCGCCGCCAGGCGCCAGTTCCACCACTGTCATGGTTGGCTTGATGCCGAAGAACGTCAGGGTTTCATACGGGTGGCGGGCGTTGTCGCGTAGCGCGTTGGCCGGCGTGCGCGCACTGCCGGCGATGGCCGCCTTCAGGGCAGCGTCGCCCGCATCGGCGGCCAGTGCCGTACCGCTGCCGCCACAGGCCAGCATGACCGTCAAGGCCGCGGCCAGGGATACTCGCTTCATCATCATCTGCTCCATTCATGAGTGGGTCGATTGGTGGCTATCGCCATCAACGCCGATCATCGGGCAAGCACGCTGGCCGGTCAAGCGGATTCCGTACCCCATGCGGCGGCATACGCGGGCATGTCGCTGGTGTTGAGCGCATCGGCGATGGCCGCGCCGCGACCGTGCATAAACGGCAGTTCACCCGTCCAGACGGCATGCGCCATGTCGGCCGCATCGTCGAGCGGGCCCCCATTGCGCTGCTTGACGGCGCATTCGTCGAGCGCGATGCGCAGCACGGTGGTGGCTGCATATTCCTTGGCGCTGCCGCCGCGCACTTGTGCCAGGCGTCCCGGCGCCAGCTTTTCCATCAGCGCATCCATGGCCGCATGCTGCTTGCCGAGATCGCTGACTTTTTCAAACCGCCCATACACCATCGCCGAGCGGTAGTTCATGGTGTGATTGAAGGCCGAGCGTGCCAGCACCAGGCCGTCGAGATGGGTGATGGTCACGCACACGTCGGTATCGTTGACGAGTTGCTTGAGCATACGGCTGCCGTTCGAGCCATGGATGTACAGGTAGTCGTCGATACGCCAGCAGGCGGTCGGGATGCAATGGCTGCCCTTGTCGTCGCGGAAGGCGATATGGCACAGGAAGGCGGCGTCGAGGATGGCATACAGGGTGGCTTGCTCGTAGCTGGCCAGTTCGGCGACGCGGCGTACGCGGGTACGGGAACTGGGGGGCAGGGCGGTAGCGGTCATGGTGGAAGTCCGGTTGGTTGAAGAAGCAGGCCGCACTATAATCGGCATCTGGCCCTGAAAAAAGATCCAGAACTGACAAATAATTTAGAGCCACAAGGAGGCGCATGGATTTTGTTTTGCTGCTGGGCGCGTTCGAGCGCACGCACCGCGAGCGGGGCTGGCCGCGCCAGCGCCTGCTGCATGAATGCCTGCGCGCGGCGATCCGCAGCGGCCAGCTGGCTCCGGGCACGCGGCTGGCCGCCACGCGCGTGCTGGCGGCCGAACTGGGACTGGCGCGCAATACCGTGTTGTACGCCTACGAGCAATTGGCCAGCGAAGGTTTTGTTTTACCGGACCGGCGCGGCACCGTGGTCGCTGGCAGCGCCGGCGTGCCGGTGTCGGCGCCGCCGGCCAGCAGCAATAATGGCCTGTCGCGCCGTGCCCGGCATTTGCGCGGCGTGGCGGGACAGGATGTGAATGCGGCGGTGGTGTTTCCCGCCGACGCCATGGGCGCGTTCGCGCCTGGCGTGCCGGCGCTCGATGAATTTCCGCTGGCGCAGTGGCGGCGCATGCTGGACCGCGCGTGGCGCGCGCTGACGCCGCGCCAGCTCAATTACGGCGATCCTGCCGGCGAGCCGCAGCTGCGCATGGCCATCGCCGACCATTTGCGCGCCGCGCGTGGCGTCGTCTGCGATGCGGGCCAGGTGTTCATCACGGATGGCACGCAAAGCAGCCTCGATGTGTGCCTGCGCGCCTTTGCCGACCAGGGCGACACGCTGTGGATTGAGCATCCCGGCTATGGCGGCGCGCTGGCGGCGGGCCGGGGCGCCGGCTTGCAGGTCACGGGCATAGCGGTGGACATCGATGGTATCGCACCGACGGACGACGACTGGAACGCCGCGCCGCCGCGCCTGATCTACACCACGCCCTCGCACCAGTATCCGACCGGCAGCGTGCTCAGTCCCGCGCGCCGCATGGCGCTGATCGAACGTGCCCGCGCCGCCGGAGCCCTGATCATCGAAGACGATTATGACAGCGAATTTTGCCATGGCGGCCCGCCCCTGGCGGCCATGCAGGGACTGGTGGCCGACGCGCCCGTCGTGTATCTGGGCACCTTCAGCAAGACCATGTTTCCCGCCTTGCGCATCGCCTTCATCGTCGTGCCGGCGACGCTGGCCGGGGCCTTTGCGCAGATGCAGGCGCAGGGCGCCGCACGGGGGCGCGTGGCCGAACAGCTGGCGCTGGCCGAGTTCCTGCGCAGCGGCCTGTTTGCGCGCCATGTGCGGCGCATGCGGCGCCTGTACCGCCAGCGGCGCGACGCCTTGAGCGAGGCATTGCAGCGCCATGCGTGCGCGGGCGCTGGCATCCATGGCGGCACGGCCGGCATGCACCTGGCGCTGCGTTTCCACGACACGGCATGGGATGATCTGGCGCTGAGCCGCCGCGCCGCGCAGGAGGGCATCGTAGCGCTGGCGCTGTCCGCGCATGGCACGGGCGACAGAATGGCCGAAGGCGCCGGCTGGAACGGTTTCCTTCTCGGTTATGCGCAGGTGGCGGCCGAGAACATGGATGGCCTGGCGCGCCGTCTGGGCGCGCTGCTGCCGGAGTGATGCAGCTATCTTACTGCTGGTCCTGCATCCACTGCTTCAAGCCGTTGACCCAGTTCTTGGCGGGCAGGTTGAACTGCTTCTTGATGGTGGCGGCGCGTTCGTACAAGTCGCTGAAGTCGAGCGATGGCGATTTCTTGAAGGCCAGCACGACGATGTTTTCATCTTCCATTTCCGGCACCCAGACGACGGCGTCGAAGACCAGTTCCATCGCCTGCAAATTCTTGTCGTAGTTGGGAAAGTCGCCGAAGACATTCGTGCACATGATGCCATCGTCTGCCAGGCAGTCGTGGCAAGCCTGGTAGAACTCGGGCGTGTCGAGCACGGGGCCGCGCGCCTCTTCGTCGTACAGGTCCACTTGCAGCGCGTCGACCGTACCATGGTTGGCAGGATCGAGCACGAAGTCGAGCGCATTCATTTCGCGTACAGCAAGGCGCGCGTCGTTCGGCGGCAGCGCAAACTGGGTGCCGCAGATGGCGATCACATTCGGATTGAGTTCGATGGCCGTGACCAAGGCGTCGGGGAAGCGGCGGTAGCTGAATTTGGTCAGCGCAGCGCTACCCAGTCCCAGCTGTACGATGCGTTTGGGTTGCGTCTTGAACAGCATCCACATCATCATCATCTGCACGTATTCGAGCTCGATGGCGTCGGGTTTGTCCAGGCGCATGGCGCCCTGCACCCACTTGGTACCCAGGTGCAGGTAGCGGATGCCGCGGTGTTCGGTGGTGGTGGCCGGCGGATGGCCCGGGTGGCTGAAAGCGGTATGGCTGGTGGAGATAAAGTCGGTCATCATGGCAGCAGTTTAGCAGCCGGCAGAAAAAAAGACGCTGCAGCGTCTTTTGGGAGGGGAGCTCAAGTTTGCTTGCGGCGTCGTGCCAGGAAGCCCAGTACGCCGAGGCCGGCCAGCAGCATGCCATACGTTTCCGGCTCGGGAACCGGGGCCAGGGTCAGGTTGAAGTCGCCGCCATAACTGCCACCTTTGGAATTGCCCATGACCGTGAGAACCAGGGGCGCGCCGATCAAAATCTCGGTCGGAGCAAGGAGCGCGCCATGGAAGACGCCGAAAGGCGTGCTGCTGCTGACTTCTGTCAGGGCAATGCTGTTCAGCGAGACGGAGCTGAACGTGACCGCCTTATTGTCAGTTCCGGTATCGGAGATGTTCGCAAGAAAGGTTTGCACGAACGAACCGGCAGTCGCTGAGGGACTGAACGTGAATGTATCGGAAAAGTCACCTACGACGGGAGTGGCGCCGTAGCTTGCCGTCCATACATTGGTGCCTGTATTGTTCAGGTCTATGGTGTACGCCGCCGCACAGGCGCTGCCGATGGACGCCGCGCCCAGGACCGTTGCTGCGATGAGTGATTTCAGTTTCATATTTATCCCCGCGAAATAACGATTGATGTTTCAAAAAAACCGTACCGCGTTGATAAATTATCGCCAAGACAATTTATTGTCAATCAGATATTTTTATATCATTATGCAAACTTAAATAGCTTATTTCTAACATACGGGCATGCGTCGTGAATGGTTGCTGAATTAAGAACTCTAATTATCAATATTGCACCGTGAAATAATTGCGAATGGTGTGATTTAAATATCGTTACACGAGGAACTAATTTCTGTCCTGCAATGGAAGAATCAATGTCACCGCCAGGCCGCCGCCTTCGCGGTTGGCGAGGGTGATGCGCCCGCCATGGGCTTCGGCAATTTCGCGCGCCAGGGCCAGGCCGAGTCCCGTGCCGCTGCGCTTGGTGGAGTAAAACGGCACCAGCGCGTTTTCCAGCACGGCGCCGCTCATGCCCGGCCCGCGGTCGCGCACTTCGATGCGCAGCTGCCCATGCGCCTGGCTGACCTGCAGGCCGATATGCTCTTCCCGCGAGCCCGATTCCAGCGCATTCTTGAGCAGGTTGAGCAGCGCTTGCTGCATTTGCGCCGCATCGAACACGGCCGCCTGCGCGGGCGGCGTGCCGTCGAGCGTGAAGGCCGCTTGCGAGGCCAGGCTGTCGAGGAAGGGTTGCCACTCGCACGGCGCCAGGCGCGGTGCGGGCAGCTTGGCAAAGCGCGCATAGCCGAGGATAAAGGTTTCCAGGTGACGTGTGCGCTCCTCGATGGTGGCGAGGATTTGCGGCAGGCGTTCGGTCTGGCCGCGGCGCACCAGCTCGGCGCCGGAATGGGCCAGCGAAGCCAGTGGCGCCAGTGAGTTGTTGAGCTCATGGCTGATGACGCGGATGACTTTTTTCCAGGTTTGCACCTCCTGGCGCCGCAATTCCAGGGTCAGCTGGCGCAACAGCAGCAATTCGTGCTTGCGCCCGTTCAGGCTGAAGCTGCGCCGCGCCAGGTGATACACCTCTTCCTGTTCTCCTTCGCCGCTGGTAAACAGGCCGTCGTTGCGGCGCGCCAGCGCCTCGGCCAAGGCCGGTGCCGCCTCGCGCACGATGTCTGCCAGGTGGCGCCCTTCGAGCCGGCGGCCGTGGTGCAGCAACTGGCGCGCGGCCAGGTTGGCGTACACGATGGCGCTGCCTTCGGCCACCAGCAGCATTGCCACCGGCGTGTTTTGCACCATGGTGTCGAGCAGCAGTTCGCGCTGCACCAGGTCCAGGCGCTGCTTGCGCAGCACGTCGCCCAGCGCATTGTGGGCCGCCACCAGGTCGGCCAGTTCATCGTTCTGCGGCCAGCGCAAGCTGAAACCGAAGTCGCCGTCCTGGTAGCTGGCAACCGTGCCGCTCAAGGCGCGAAACAGCGACAGCATCGCTTGCAGCTGCGCGCGGATGGTAATGATGGCCACCGGCAGCACGCACAGCAGGGTACCAGCCAGCACCAGCAGCGGCTGGCCTGGCAAAAAATGCGCGAGCAGCAGGGCGATGACGATGCCCAGCACCAGCAAGGTGACGATTAGCGCCGTCCAGCGCGTAAGCAGGGAGAGGCGCATGGGACGGTATGCCATCAGCTGCGCGCGATGCCCAGGCGTTCCATGCGCCGGTACAGCGCCTGGCGTGACAGCCCCAGTTCTTGCGCCGCCTGCGCCACCACGCCGTGTGCGCGCGCCAGGGCGGCGGCGACGCTGTCGCGGTCCGGCTCCGTCACGGCGGCATCCTGCGGTGCACGCAGCGATGGTAGTGCCGCCAGTGGCAAGCCCGTTTCCTGCGCGTGGATTACCGGTCCTGCCGTCAGCAGGCTGGCGCGCTGCATGACGTTTTTCAGTTCGCGCACATTGCCCGGCCAGCCGTGGGCCAGCAGGGTGGCCTGCGCCTGCGCATCCAGCGTTTTTTCGCTGCCCAGGAAATGCCGCGCCAGTGCCAGGATATCGAGCGGGCGCTGGGCCAGCGGCGGCAGGCGCAGTTCGATCACGTTCAAGCGGTAGAACAGGTCTTCGCGAAACGTGCCCGCCTTGATCATCGCCGGCAGGTCGGCGTTGCTGGCGCTGATGACGCGCACTTTCACTTGCCGCTCGCGGTTCGAGCCGAGGCGCTCGAAGCGTCCCGTTTCCAGTACGCGCAGCAGTTTCATTTGCCCGGCCAGCGGCAGGTTGCCGATTTCATCGAGGAACAGCGTGCCGCCGTCGGCCGCGTCGAACTTGCCATCGCGTGCGCGGGTGATGCCGGTGTAGGCGCCCGCCTCGGCGCCGAACAGTTCCGCCTCGATCAGTTCCACCGGCACGGCGCCGCAATTGAGCACGACGAAGGGGCCGCTGGCGACCTGCGAATTGGCTTGCACGATGGCGGCGATGCGCTCCTTGCCGCTGCCGTTCGGCCCCGAAATGAGCACGGGCACGTCGGCGCGCGCCACCTGGCATGCCAGGTGCACCACTCGTTCGGTGGCTGGATCTTGCCATACCATGCCGCGCAGATCGAAGTCGTGCTCCAGGGCGTGGCGCTGGCGCTGCTCGGCCACCACGCGCTGACGCAGCGCGCGGTTGGCCTGTCCCAGTTCCAGCAGGTTCTGCACGGAAGCGATCAGGCGCCGGTCATCCCAGGGCTTGGCCAGGTAGTCGGCCGCGCCGGACTTGATCAGGTCGACGGCCGCGTCGAGCTGGGTCCATGCCGTTAGCAGGATCACGGGCAGGTCCGGGTAGCGCGCGCGGATGGCGTGGAATAGCGCGCTGCCTTCCTCGCCCGAGGTGGTGTCGGTCGTGAAGTTCATGTCCTGCACCACCAGGTCGATGGCGTGGCGCTCGAGCAGACGCAGGCCTTCCTCGGGCGAGGCGGCGCGCACGGCGTCGATCTCGTGCAGGGAGAACAGCACGTCCAGCGCGATCGCCACGGCGGCATTGTCGTCAATAATCAGTACGGTAGGCATGCGCGCAGCATATCACTCAGGTGCCGGCTCAGGTACTGCGGGTGGCAGTGGCCGGCGAAATGCTGGCGGCGCGCCATGCCGGGCCGTACACCGCGCCCACGCCCAGCAGCCAGAACACCAGCGCGCCGGCCAGCAGATAGCCGGGTGGCAGGCGCGCCATTTCCAGCTGGCTTACCAGCAGCTGATTCAAGCCCAACGCCAGCAGCACGCCGCACGCCACGCCGACGCTGGTGATCATGAGATTCTCCGTCAGGAAATAGCGCAGGATGTCGATGCGGCGGGCACCCAGCGCGCGCCGCACGCCGATCTGCTTCCTGCGCTGCGTCACCCACAGGCTGGCAATGCCGACGATGCCGCTGGCGGTGACCAGCAGCAGCAGGGTCGATACGGCGATCAGCATCCATGACAGGCCACGGTCGGCCCGGTAACGCAACTGGCGGTGCTTTTCCAGGGTGTCGATGCGCACCAGCAGGCGGTCGCTGGTGGAAGTGCGGATGGCCTGTTCCGCCTCTTTGATCAGGCGGTCGCGCTGGCCCGGTTCGGCGCGCACCGCATACAGCAGCGAATCGCGCCCGCCCGTCAGGCGCACCGGCATGAGCATGGAGTATTCGCCTTCGGCCTTCACCTGGGCGACCTGCGTCTGCAGCCGCTCGACCACGCCAACCACCTGCAGTTCAGGATCATCGGCACCGGTGCCCTTGTACAGCGTCTTGCCGACGAAGCTGGTTTCGTTGGGCCAGATTTTTTGCGCCGCCGCGCGCGTCACGATGGCCACCTTGGGATAGCTGTCGTCGACATCTTCGTCGATCTCTGGCACTTCGTCGGGTCGGAAGTCGCGCCCCTCCACCAATTGCAAGCCGTAGGTTTTGACCAGCGAGTCGGGCGTGTAGTAAGTCGATATGTCGGCGCTGGGTGTGACCTGATTGCGCTTGGCCGCCACGCTGGTGGAGTTGCCGGAGCGTGACAGCACTGCCTGCGAGGTTTGCGCCACTGACAGTACGCCCGGCAAGGCGCGCAGCAGGGCTGCCTGGCGCTTCTGCTCGGACAGCTGGCGCTGGTGGCTGCCGCGATCCATGTTCTGGATATTGACATAAAAAATGTCGTTTTCAGCGGCCACGCCGGTGGGCCGCGTGGCCACTGCCTGGCGCAGGTTGACGATATGCAGGGCATTGGCCAGGATGGCCAGGCTGATCGCGATCTGCACGGCCACCAGGATGGCGCCGGTTTTGCTGCGCATCAGCGCCGACAGGATGGGACGGATTTCCATGCTGGACCTCATAGTGTATAAGTGGATGTCATTGGGACTTGAGCTGGATTGCCGGCGTCACCTGGCAGGCGCGCCAGGTGGGCAGGAGGCCAGCGAGTACGGCCGCCAGCACCGACATGGCAAACGTCAGCAGCAGCATCGGGACATCCATGTGCGCCACGGTGCCCAGTTCCTTCGACTGCTGGCTGACCACGGCCAGTGCACCAAACGCCAGCAGCAGGCCCAGTACGCCGCCGGCCAGGCCGATGACGCCCGTCTCGATCAGGAACTGGCGAAAGATGTCGCGCCGCGTGGCGCCCAGCGCGCGGCGTATGCCCACTTCGCTGGCGCGCACGGAAAACTTCGCCAGCAGCAGGCCGATGGTGTTGACCAGGCACAGCAACAGAAAGCCGAAGGCCAGCCAGGCTGCCAGCTTGTTGTCGTTGTCGACCACATGCAAATAGCTCATCCATTCGTTCAGGTCGTACAGCCGGTTCGGCGCGTTGCGCTTCATGCGCCCCAGCTTGCGCTGCTCGCCCGCATAAGCATCCAGATATTGCTGCAACTGGCCGCGCTCGCCGCTGCTGGCCATTTCGAACCAGAACTGCAGCCAGGTGCAGCCGGAAACGAGCCGGCCCTGGAAGCCGGGGGGGACGTTCTGCTCATTATTGCAGCTCATGCCGCCGTCGTGCTCCGTCTCGTGGCGAATCGCGCTGGCAAACGGGATGAAGAATTCGTCTTCCGCGCCAAAGGCACCCTTGCTGCCGATGATGCGGTGCGGGCGTGGCACCACGTCCCAGGTTGCCAGCACGCCTGTCACCATGTAGGGCCGGCCCAGCACCGTGACGCGCTGGCCGACGGGGTTGCTGGTGCCCACCAGTTTTTCGGCCAGTGCGCGGCTCAGGACGATCACGTCGGCGCCGCTGGCATCATCGGCTTCGCTCCACGGCTGGCCGTACAGGAAAGGGGCGTCGAACATGCTGAAAAAATCGCGCGTGGGCGCCAGGCCCTGGGAGTTGAAGGACCCGATATCCTTGCGCGCAGGCTCGACCGGACCGGCCACGCCGTACATGACGGTGCGGCGCACGCCCATCTTGCTGGCCATGAAATTGCGTGCATCGATATAGCTTATCTGGGCTTGCGAGAAACCGGGTTCTTCGCCGGGGACGTAGCCTTTGAAGGGCAGGATGTCGATTATCGGCACGAACATGCGGTCGCTCTTGTGCGGCAGCGGATCGCCGGACATGGCGTGCAGGATGGTGACGGTGGCCACGCTGGCGGCCACGCCGACGGCCAGGGTCAGTATCATCAATGCGGTCAGGGCGCGGTTGCGGCGCAGGCTGCGCAGGCCCAGCGTGAAATAGTAGCGGAACATGTTCTCTCCTTACGCGGTCACGGGGTGCTGCGGCCTGGCCGACAGCGTGGCGCTGTGTTGCACCAGGTCCGACACCTGGCCGTCGATGATGTGCACATTGCGCTGGCTGCGCAGCGCCAGTTCCGGATCGTGCGTGACCATCAGGATGGTGGTGCCTTGCGCATTGATTTCTTCCAGCAGTTCCATCACGCCGCGCGCCATTTGCGTGTCCAGGTTGCCCGTCGGTTCATCGGCCAGCAGCAGTTTTGGCGAACCGGCCAGCGCGCGCGCGATCGCCACGCGCTGTTGCTGGCCGCCCGACAATTCGGCCGGATAGTGCTTCATGCGCGACGCCAGGCCGACCTTGGCCAGCGCGTCCTCGATGCGCTCCTTGCGTTCGGCGCGGTTGAAGCCCCGGTAGCGCAGCGGTACGTCGACGTTGTCGAACAGCGACAGGTCGGGAATCAGATTAAAACCCTGAAAGATGAAGCCGAGTTTTTCATTGCGCAGGCGCGAACGGGCATTGTCGTCCATGCCCCTGACGTTGACGCCGTCGAGTATGTATTCACCATCGGTGAATTCCTCGAGCAGGCCGGCGATGTTCAGGAAGCTTGTCTTGCCCGAGCCGGACGGCCCTGTGACGGTGACGAATTCACCTTGTTGCACATGGATGTCGAAGCCGCGCAGCGCGTGGGTTTCGATCATGTGGGTGCGGTAGACTTTACTCAGGTTTTGCATGCGCAGCATGGAGGGGCCTCTTGTGGGAGTGAGATGAATGAGATTCAGTTGAGCGAGACGCGGGCAGCGTTCGCGAAGTTTTCCGTACCGGCGACCACCACCTTGTCGCCCAGTTTCAAGCCGTCGAGGATTTCCACGGCCGAGACGCTGGTCGCGCCCAGTTTGATCGGCGTGCGGATGGCCACGCCGTCGCGCACGACGTAGGCGAAACGGCCACCTTCGGCTTCGACGAAGGAGCCGCGCGCCAGCATCAGCACATTCGGCTTTTCATCGATCAGCAGGCGCGCCGCCACGCGCTGGTTCTGGCGCAGGCCGGCCGGCTGCACGCCATCGAAACGTACGCGCGCCAGCACCTGGTTTTTCACCACTTCCGGCGACAGCGCCGACAACTTGCCGGTCGCCCTGATGACGCCTGTTTCGATCTCTGCGCGCATGCCCAGGCCCATGTCGGCGACGTAGGTTTCAGGCACCTCGAGCTCGACTTCCAGCTGCGACAGGTCGACCAGGGTCATCAGGGCCGTATTGGCTTGCACCACGCTGCGGTTGGCCACCGACAGGGTGCCGATAAAGCCATTGACGGGGGCGCGCACGGTCAGTTCATCGACCCTGCGCTGGGCGTTGTCACGCACCAGGCGCTGGCGTTCGAGTTCATTGCTTTTCGTTTTCAGGGCCAGGGTCACATCTTCGCTCTCCAGGCCCGCCGCCTGCGAGGCGTGCTTGCTGCGGATATCGGCCGAATTCAAGGCATCCTTGGCCTTCTGGTAATCGATCTTGGCGATGATGCCCACCTGTGCCACGCTCTCATAGCGCTCGAGCGTGCGCTGTGCGGACAGGCGCTCGATTTCGGCCGTATCGGCTTCACGCCGTGCCAGCAGTTTCTGCTTCTTGGCCAGGATCTGCTGGCGCGCCACTTCCGCCTCCAGCTGCTGCACGCTCGATTGTTCGCGCTTGAGGGCGTCGGACAGGTCCGGCGATTCCAGCACGGCCAGGATGTCGCCTTTTTTTACCGTGTCACCCGCCTTTGCTTTCAGCGTGACGGTGGCCACCGTGGTCGAATACAGGGTGGGGCTGATCGAGGCGACCACGCGGCCAGTGACGGCAGCGTCGCGGATCAGGGTGCCGCGCGTGACGTCGGCGATGCGCAGGCGGCTGCTGTTGACGGAATGCTCGCTGTTGCGCCAGCCGGCAACGACAGCGATGGCGGCAGCGATGACGATGACGGCACCGGCCAGCAGCAGGGCGCGTTGCTTGTGGCGCTGGCCCGGCGGGGCGGACAGTACGGCGTCTTGGGAAGAAGTATCGCGGATCATGGTCAGGTCTCGTGAACGATGATTTTTACAATGCACGATCCGTGCCAATTATTAAGTCATTGATTTTAATGGGGAAAAATACAGGCGTCCGGCTGTCCGCCATGTCCGCGCTGTCCAGCATGTCCGTCCGCGCAGGTTGCACTTGATAAATTGGCAATCGCCTGCATCTGCTGTGGCGACTCCTTTTTTGCCCCCTCCCCAGGCGCCATGCATCCATTCCTCCAGCAACTTTTCCCTGCCCGCGCCTTTGCGCCGGCGCTCGATTATCCTTTTGCGCGCAGCGACGTGGCGATGCTGCAGCGGTTGACGGGCGAGGCGCCATCGCTCGATAGCCAGACCTGGAACGAGCTGCTGCTCGACCAGTATGCGGCGCAGCTGGCGCGTGAGACCAGTATCTTCGGCCAGCAGGAGCTGCACCGGCGCCTGAGCGGTGGTCAGGCCGATCCTGCCTCGATTGCGCGCGTCCGGCGATTGCTGGACGATCCGGCCCAGGCGGCCAGCCTGCAGCGCGCCTGCCTGCCCTTGCGTCAGGCCGATACGGAAGTGAGCGAGACCCTGTTCGGTGCGGCGCAGGCAGCGGCGCCATGCTGGAGTGCCTGGCTATGGCTGGTGCCGCTGGCCTTGTTGCTGGCCATCGCCGCCGCCTGGCTGGTGGGGTGGCCAGCGCTGTTTGGCGTACTGGCCGCCTGTGTCGCGCTGATGACTGTGCAGGTGCGTTTTTACGAAAGCGCCAAGCTATGGGAACGGTCGCTCGATACCTTGCGCTACCTGCTGAAAACCCGTGCCGCGCTGGCGCGGCTCGATGTGCCGGCAGCCTTGCCATTGGCTGCCGGCGGCGCGCAGGCGGCCAAGCTGACGCGCACCATCGAGCGCTCGCTGCTGCATTACGTGCCGTTCGTCGATACGCTGCTGGTCGAGTATGGCGACTGGCTCCTGCTGAAAAACGTCAAGCGCTACTTCCGCACGCGCCAGTTGGTGGCGCAGCAGCTGCCCTTTTTGCGTGACAGCTGTACCCAGGTGGCCCAGCTGGAAGCGGACCTGGCACTGGCGCGGCACCTGCGTGCGGCGCCCGTGTTTTGCTGGGCGGGCACCGCGGCGCCGCGCGCGCTGGCCTTGCAGGGCATGCTGCATCCCTTGCTGGAGAACGCCGCGCCGCTGTCGTTCAGCGTGCAGGGCAAGGGGGGGTTCATCTCCGGCCAGAACGGTATCGGCAAGAGCACCTTGCTGCGTTGCATAGGCTTGAACCTGGTCTGCGCGCGGGCCTTTGGCTTTTGTCATGCGCACAGCGCTGATGTGCCGCGCCTGGCCGTGCATGCAAGCATGCAGAATGAAGATTCGCTCGATGGCGGCGAGAGCCTGTACATCGCCGAGCTGCGGCGCGCGCGTGAATTGCTGGCGCTGGCCGAGGAGGGCGCGCCGGCTTTGTTCCTGATCGATGAAATCTTCCGCGGCACGAACCACCTCGAATCGGTGGCGGCGGCCGCCGCCGTGCTGCATACGCTGGCCGCGCGCCACCTGGTGATCGTCTCGTCGCACAACCTGGTGCTGGGACCGCTGCTGGAAGACTGCCTGGCGCCGTGGTGCGTGCGCCGCGATGACGCCGGCGCGCTGCTGCTGGCGCCCGGCGTGCTGCAGGCCACGAATGGCATCGCCCTGCTGGCGCAGCGGGGTTTTGACGCTGGCATCGCGGACAAGGCCGGGCGCGTCTTCGACTGGCTCAGCACGCACATGGCGCAACCGGCCGATTGCGGCGGCGTGCTGGAGCGAGCCTGACGGCCGCCTCTTATTTGTCCTGTTTTTCCGGCGTGCTCTTGTCGATCACTTCGCGGCAATCGCCGCGGATGATGGCGTTGTCGTAGTTGGTCCAGCCGTAGCTGTCGACGTAGCGCTTGTGCTGCTTGAAGCGGGGGCTGGCGATGCTCCATTCGGGCTGTTCGCCGGCAAAGCGGATGTCGCCCAGGTCGAGCAGGGTATGGAACATGTTTTCCGTCGACAGGCGCGCTTTTTGATGGCGCTGCAGCTGCGTCACCTTGTCCGGATAGTGCAGCTGGAATTGCGGTGAATACCAGACGAAGGCGGGCACGTGGAATTCGAACTGCGTGTTATGTCCGTGGAAGGCCAGGCGGCAGGTGCCGTCGTACAGGGTCTGGCCATGGTCGGCCACGTAGACGAGCGAGCTGCGCAGGGCGGTGCGCTGGCCATCATCCTTCAGCATGCCGATCACGTTTGACAGGAACCAGTCCGTGTACAGGATGGAGCTGTCGTAGCTGTTGTTCAGCTGCGGCTTGATGGCCGTGTCCGTGTAGACGGGTTTGTCGACACCGAACAACGACGGCTGCCACTTGTCGAAGGATTTCGGATAGCGCTGGCTGTAGTTCCAGTGGCTGCCCAGCGTGTGCAGCACGATGAGTTTTTTCGGTGCCGGGTCGGCCAGCGCATTCTTGAACGGATCGAACAGGATCTGGTCGAAATTCGAATTGTTGGTAAAGCCGCCCAGGTTCAGGAATTGCACCACGTCCGCTTCCTTGGCAAACACGGAGACAGGCGTATCGAACTGGCCGAACGAGATCTGGTTCGACAGCCAGTAAGTCTTGAAGCCCGCTTCCTTGTAGGCGGTGAGGAAGGATTTTTCCGAGAAGCCATCCTTGAGGCTTTGCGTGGCCGGCTTGCGCGAAATGATGACGGGCACGGACAGGCGCGTGGCGGAAACGGCCGTGATGACGTCGGCCAGCGGCAGCAGGTTGCTTTCCTGTTTCAGCAGGGGATTGGTGTCGCGCTCATAGCCGTTCAGGCTCCAGCGGTCGTAACGCGACGATTCGCCGATCACCATGACCACCACTTCCGGATGGGGATCGGGCTGTTGCTGGTGCGCGCCGAAACGGAAGCTGCTGCTTTTCTGTCCCAGCTCGGCCAGGTAGCGACGCTCCTTGTAGAAATCGAAGCCGCGCGCGGCCAGGCCGAAGGGCCAGGAATTGCTGACGGTGTCGAAGGCGTAGGGCAGGCGCGCCCAGTGGGGCAGGCTGGGCCAGCCCAGTCCCGTTTCATCGGCGCCGGCGATGCTGGCGTTCTCCGGCTTGCTGCTTTCCTCGTCGTCTTCGGCCGTTTCGTCGTCGGCCGAGCTGGCGTCGCCGAAGCCGGAGGCGCCTGCCTTGCCGCTGGCCGCAGGCAGACTGGCCTTGGCCGATGCTGGAGCGCTGTGCAGAACCTTGGCGTCGAAACCAAATTCGTAGCCATACCACCAGAAGCCGCCCAGCAGGATCAGCAACACGAAGGCGGCCGGGCGCGTCTTGCCGCGCCAGTCCAGCTCGCGCGTGCGCGTGGCCGCCAACCAGCTGACCGCACACCAGGCGATCACGCCCAGCATGACGGCGCCCATCAGCCACACTTTTTGCCCCAGGAATTCCATCGCTTCCTTAGGGCTGGTTTCGAAGATGATGCCCAGGTGGTGCGTGGAAATGCCCTGACCATAGAAGATGAACAGGTAGATTTCCGTCGGCAGTGCCAGGAAGGCGGGCACCAGCAGCCAGTGGAAATACGCGGGGCGCTTGAACACGCTCCAGACGGCCAGCCAGGCCAGCAGCTCGAGCGTGAGCATCTGCCAGGGATGGTCGAGCGCACGCCCCAGCAGCGCGGGGACGAAGGGTACGGCCGTCAGCAAAGCATACGTCAGGAGCAGGAACAGAGTGGCGGGGCGAAGCAAGGAGCGCATAAAGGGAGGCAGCGAAAAATGTCCGCTATTATCAATCCTTTTGTTGTGTTGCGGTCATACAAGAATGCGCGCCCCCGATGCTTGGCCTCAGAGAAAGAATGCCAAATCATCAATCATCGCCGGATGCCGCTGCCTGCGCATAGCCGCGAAAGATTAGTCAAAATGCCACAAATGAGCCTCTTTTTTGCCTTTTTTTATAGCAAAAAGCGGTAAACTGATTGACCCCCTGTAACACAAGGTCTAAACTAGCGAGTTCTCGATTTTATTCTGCTCATCGTTTACGCATTACTTGGCATTTCATGGCCGCTCCTTATCGAGTGGCTGCGGGCGCCTCCGGTGCGCAGTAGATGAAAGCGGGACGAGGTTTTAGTCGCCGGGCATCTTGCCCGGGTTATTAATCGTAGTTTTTTGTTGGATTTATAACGATGCCAACCATCAATCAATTGATTCGCAATCCACGCGTCGCTTTGACCGTGAAGAGCAAATCGCCGGCGCTGGAAAACAGCCCGCAAAAACGTGGCGTCTGCACACGTGTTTACACCACGACTCCAAAGAAGCCTAACTCGGCTCTGCGTAAAGTCGCTAAAGTTCGCCTGACCAATGGTTTCGAAGTCATTTCGTACATTGGCGGTGAAGGCCATAACCTGCAAGAGCATAGTGTTGTGCTGTTGCGCGGCGGCCGCGTCAAGGATTTGCCGGGTGTGCGTTACCACATGGTTCGCGGTGCCCTGGATACCCAAGGCGTTAAAGACCGTAAGCAATCGCGTTCGAAGTACGGTACCAAGCGCGCTAAAGCAGGCAAGAAGTAATAAGTTGTACGCAGCAAACCCAAGTTTCGCTCAGTGGCAACTAGCTAAGTGAATGTAGTCGACCGCATCTGGTCGAGTAAGTGGAAGACTATGATGGTCGTCCGCGAGTGTGCGAAGAACGCGCGCTCAACTGAAGATTGAAAGGAATTGATATGCCACGTCGTCGTGAAGTACCCAAGCGCGAAATTTTGCCAGATCCAAAATTCGGCAACACTGATGTCGCTAAATTTGTAAACGTGCTGATGCTGTCCGGTAAGAAATCGGTTGCAGAAAACATCATTTACGGTGCTTTCGAGCACATCGCAGCAAAATCGGGCAAAGATCCGCTCGAAGTTTTTGCTACCGCAATCAACAACGCCAAGCCGCTGGTTGAGGTGAAATCCCGTCGCGTCGGTGGTGCAAACTACCAGGTGCCGGTCGAAGTTCGCCCAGTCCGTCGTATGGCTCTGTCCATGCGTTGGTTGCGTGAAGCTGCTAACAAGCGCAGCGAAAAATCGATGCCACAACGCCTCGGCGGTGAGCTGATGGAAGCGGCTGAAAGCCGCGGCGGCGCGATGAAAAAACGCGACGAAGTCCATCGTATGGCTGAAGCGAACAAAGCGTTCTCGCATTTCCGCTTCTAATATAAAGCCAGCTACCGTAAGGCGGCTGTCAAGCATCTGTTGTTCGAGGCCGGGCTCATTTTTGCAAAAAAATGCTGCTCGGTTTTGTCCATTCATTTAGGATTAATTATGGCCCGCAAGACCCCCATTGAGCGCTACCGCAATATCGGTATCTCCGCTCACATCGATGCAGGTAAGACGACCACCACCGAGCGCGTTCTGTTCTACACCGGCGTGAACCACAAGCTGGGCGAAGTCCATGATGGCGCTGCTACCACCGACTGGATGGCGCAAGAGCAAGAGCGCGGTATCACGATTACCTCGGCTGCTGTTACGTGCTTCTGGAAAGGCATGGCAAACAACTTCCCAGCGCATCACATCAACATCATCGACACCCCAGGCCACGTTGACTTCACCATTGAAGTAGAACGTTCGATGCGCGTGCTGGATGGCGCCTGCATGGTTTACTGTGCAGTCGGCGGCGTGCAGCCACAATCGGAAACGGTATGGCGTCAGGCTAACAAGTACAAAGTGCCACGTCTGGCCTTCGTGAACAAGATGGACCGTACCGGCGCCAACTTCTTCAAGGTCTACGATCAGATGCGTTCGCGTCTGAAAGCCAACCCAGTACCTATTCAGATGCCTATCGGCGCTGAAGACGTCTTCACCGGTGTTATCGATCTGGTCAAGATGAAAGCGGTTATCTGGGATGACGCTTCGCAGGGTATGAAGTTTGAATACGGCGAAATTCCTGCTAACCTGGCTGCTGAAGCTGCCAAGTGGCGCGAAAACATGGTTGAGGCCGCTGCTGAAGCGTCCGAAGAACTGATGAACAAGTACCTGGAAGAAGGCGACCTGTCGGAAGCCGAGATCAAGGCTGCTCTGCGTCAGCGTACCATCGCCAGCGAAATCGTTCCAATGTTGTGCGGTACCGCCTTTAAAAACAAGGGCGTACAAGCCATGTTGGACGCGGTCATCGAGTACCTGCCATCGCCAATCGATATTCCACCTGTCCCAGGTCTGGACGAGGACGAGCAGCCAGTCGAGCGCGCAGCCGACGACAATGAGAAGTTCTCGGCATTGGCGTTCAAGATCGCAACCGATCCGTTCGTGGGTCAGTTGTGCTTCATCCGCTGCTATTCGGGCACATTGAATTCGGGCGATTCGGTCCTGAACTCCGTGAAGCAGAAGAAAGAGCGTATTGGCCGTATCGTGCAGATGCAAGCCAATGAGCGCGAAGAAATCAAGGAAATGCGCGCTGGCGACATCGCCGCCGTCGTGGGTCTGAAAGACACCACCACTGGCGATACGCTTTGCGACGAAAAAGCAAGCGTCGTTCTGGAGCGCATGGTCTTCCCTGAGCCGGTGATTTCGCAGGCAGTCGAGCCAAAAACCAAGGCCGACCAGGAAAAAATGGGCCTGGCGCTGAACCGTCTGGCAGCAGAAGATCCATCGTTCCGCGTGCGTACCGATGAAGAATCGGGCCAGACCATCATCGCCGGTATGGGCGAGTTGCATCTGGACATCATCGTTGACCGCATGAAGCGCGAATTCAACGTTGAAGCCACCGTCGGCAAGCCACAAGTGGCTTACCGCGAAACGATCCGTAAAGTGTGCGAAGAGTCGGAAGGCAAATTCGTCAAGCAATCGGGTGGTCGTGGTCAATACGGTCACGTGGTTCTGAAGATCGAACCGCAAGAACCGGGCAAGGGCTTCGAATTCGTTGACGCGATCAAGGGCGGTACCGTTCCTCGCGAATACATCCCTGCAGTTGAAAAAGGTGTACGCGACACGCTGACTTCGGGCGTGATGGCTGGTTACCCAGTTGTTGACGTTAAAGTCACGCTGTTCTTCGGTTCGTACCATGATGTTGACTCGAACGAAAATGCATTCCGCATGGCCGCTTCGATGGCATTCAAAGATGGCTGCCGCAAAGCATCGCCAGTCATCCTGGAGCCGATGATGGCCGTGGAAGTGGAAACGCCGGAAGACTACGCCGGTACCGTGATGGGCGATCTGTCGTCGCGTCGCGGTATGGTGCAAGGCATGGATGAAATTGCTGGTGGTGGCGGCAAGATCATCAAGGCCGAAGTACCTCTGTCGGAAATGTTCGGTTACGCCACATCGTTGCGTTCGTCGACCCAAGGTCGTGCGACTTACACGATGGAATTCAAGCACTATGCTGAAGCACCTAAGCATGTGACTGAAGCGATCGTAAGCTCGAAAGCTAAGTAATAGAAGTTCCGGGCCGGCTTTCACGAGAATGCCGGTCCCTACATTTAAATCATTGTTCTAAGGAAGAATAAAATGGCAAAAGGTAAATTCGAACGGACCAAGCCGCACGTCAACGTCGGCACCATCGGCCACGTCGACCACGGTAAAACCACGCTGACCGCTGCAATCGCAACGGTTCTGTCGAAG
>NZ_JBNYXS010000037.1:0-44710 GCF_051380775.1 Janthinobacterium pasteuri
AGAAAACAGAAACGGCTCTCCTAACGCCTCGTCAACCCGCGACACGGCCGCAACCACGCGCAGTTCGGCCACATGCAACTATATTTGAGTTTTTACACAGCCTGGGCCGATAGCGGAAGTTGCTTTTGGGCGATTGTACCGTACGGGTGTACCAATGCGGGCCATGCTGATACGTTTTTCGCGTCTTACATGGGTCGATGCGACACGTGTGAGACATGTTTGGCTCTGCCTTGTTGCCGGTGCTGACACCGAGTAGCCAATGGATGTAGTCCCGCTGGCTGCCGGCGATGCCGTCCAGGTTGAAGGTGTCGGTGCGGTAGCCAATTTTCTCCATCATCGGCCGGCGCAGGTCGTTGCGCAGCTTGGGCTACTCCGTGAACGGCTCGGGCAACTGCGGTAAGGTAAGCGTGAAAGTGGTGCCATCGCCTTCCGATGACACGACCTGCAATTCCCCACCGTGTGCCTGGGCAATCTGGCGCGCGATAAACAGGCCGATTCCCAAGCTATTTCTTTCGCTAACACCCTGACCTGGGTTTGCCGCGATGCGGACAAACGGATCGAAGATCGCTGCCATTTCCTTGGCAGCGATAGCCGACCCACGATTATTTACCGAAATCACGGCATCGTCGCCATGCGTGCTCAAAGTGACGGCCACCTGTTCCCTATTGTCGCCGTACTGGACGGCATTGCCGATTAGATTAGACAGCACCTGTGCGATTCGGCTCTCGTCGAAGATGGCATCGAGATGCGGAGGCATCACCAGCTCGATGACTTGTTCTGGATGCAAGGTACGCATTTCATCGACCACGTCGCGGCATACGCGTGCCAGGTTCGCCGGCGTCGCCTTGACCGGGATACCAGGCCCCAAGTGGGAACGGGTGAAGTCGATCAGGTCATTGATTAGCCGGCTCATGCGTTGCGCGCTGTTGAACATTTTGGTGGCCACGAGCACGTACTTCGCAGGGATGTCGACCGCTTCCATTAAGAAGCTGCTAGCTAGCGTGATGGTCCCCACCGGGTTACGCAAGTCGTGACCAAGGATGGCCAAAAACATGTTCTGGGTCTGTTTTACCATCTGCTCGTAGCGGGCGATGGATTCCGCCAAGCACTGATCCACCGCCTCGTTGAAGCGAGTGACGTCCTCCCTGTTGGTAGCGCTTTCTGGCTCATCTCGCGCAGTCCAGAGGCTAAGTACGCTGCAGCGCAAGGCACGGTATTCGGACACCAGTTGCACTACCGTATAGCCGGACAGCAGCCGGGCTTCGGCATGCGCCTCGGCTGCTGTGTCTTGATGTTCAGGCTCTGCAAGGCCCTTCGATTTCTGTTCACTCTCGTGCTTGGTCTGCGGGAGCGCCAAATCCTTCGAGATGACATGAAGCATCTGCCGCGCGTGATCGCGTAGCTCCTCGTCGTCCATGGACAACGCTGGCGGTTCGATGGTACGTGCGAAGTCTTCCCAGGCTTGAAGAATGGGCTCCAGATTTTGGTCGATAAAGGTATAGAGACGGACTTGTGTCATTGCGGTGGCCCCTGAAGGTAAGCCCGAGTCCGCGCCAGTCGCATCTAAAGGGGTGAGCCATCATACAGCGCATATATTTAAAGTGATTTTCGTTATTTCAGCGCACGTAAAGACGCTTCGCTACATATATTGGGGTTTCAGGTGCAGTGGAACAGAAAACCGGGTTAAGCCGCTGGTGCTCCTCACAAGTGTCCGGCAAAACAGGGCTCACGATTAATCTCTAAATTCTTACAACGAAGTCGTTGGCTTGCCTGCATAATACGGTCGCGACATTCGAATATTGAACGGATGGGGGTGAAAGTTAACTCCGGCAACCTGCGGGTCGGTAAAAATTACAATTTAACTTGATTAAAGAGTCGCTCAATGCTCATACAGCCTGACGTGTTGGCATCCAATGCGGAATTCCTACACGGTGACGGCGTCATGGCCGCGCTGTTTCGCGCCCATGACTGGGCCAGCTCACCGCTCGGCCGAATCGAGGACTGGCCTCAATCGTTGCAAACGCTCATTGGTATGATGCTCGTGTCTGAGCAACCTTCGTTTCTTGTGTGGGGGCCTGCGCGCATGCTCCTCTATAACGATCGTTATGCAGAAATACTCGCCCGTAAACACCCGGCACTCGGACAAGACTTCCTCGAGGTCTGGCACGAGATCAAAGCAGACCTCTTGCCGCTTGTCGAGCAAGCTTATCGAGGTGAGCCTCTGTATTGGGACGACATCGAGCTCCAAATGGAGCGCAATGGATATGTCGAAGAGACGCACTTTTCCTTTTCCTACACGCCTGTGCGTGGCGCGGATGGAAAAGTCGCCGGCTTTTTCTGCGTCTGCCTCGAGACCACGAAACATGTTTTCGCCAAACGGCAGCAAACATTAGATATTATTGCTCGCACGCACGCAGAACAGAAGCTTCAGGAGCTCAATAATTCACTGGAGACTCAGGTTGCCGAGCGCACGGCCGAGCGTGACCGCATGTGGGATACGTCGCCAGACCTCATGCTCGTCATCGATTTTAAAGGTTACTTCCGTCGGGTGAACCCGGCATGGACAGTCCTGCTTGGCTACGCGTCCGAGGAGCTGGTCGGGCGACACGTCAATGAATTCGTGATTGAATCCGACCATGCTCCGACAGTTGATGCTTATGAGAAAGCAGCGTTTGGCGGTCATGCCTCGATCGTGAACCGTTACCGAAATAAAATCGGTGAGATCCACTGGATCTCCTGGACGTCGGCGCCCGCTGGAAACATGGCCTATGCGACCGGCCGGGATATCACCGCCGAGAAGGAGCGTGATGCGGAGCTGGCCGCTCGCACAGCGGAGCGTGATCTTCTCTGGAACTTGTCCCAGGACATGCTTGCCCGAGCCAACTATGATGGAAGTATGTCGGCCGTCAGCCCCGCCTGGACGCAAGTTCTGGGTTGGAGCGAAACTGAACTTCTCACACGCTCCTATAGCGAGTTCATGCATTCGGAGGACATGGCTTCCACCTTAGAAGCGATCACCCGTATGGCCGAGACGCACCGACCCGCCAGGTTTGAGAATCGTATCGCCACGAAGGACGGCGGCTGGAAGCACATCGAGTGGACCGTGACGCCCGAACTCGATGGCGCTAATTTCGTTGCCGTGGGTCGTGACCTTAGCCTTAACAAAGCTCGCGAGGCTGAACTTGAATCGGCGCGGGAGGCTTTGCGCCAATCGCAGAAAATGGAGGCGGTAGGACAGCTTACCGGCGGCCTAGCACACGATTTCAACAACCTGCTCGCCTCTATCAGTGGCGGCCTGCAGGTGCTCAAGCTTAAAATGCAACGTGGCCAGTACAGTGGCCTGGAGCGATACATCGACATTGGCGAATCCTCCGTGCGAAGGGCCGCCTCGCTCACGCAGCGGCTGCTCGCTTTCTCCCGCCGGCAAACGCTTGATCCTAAAGCGACCGACGCAAATCGCCTGATCGCTGGTATGGAGGAGCTGTTGCGCCGCTCGGTCGGCCCAATGGTCGAGTTTGAAATAGTTCGTACGCCAGATCTATGGTTGACGAAGGTTGATTCATCGCAACTCGAGAATGCACTGCTCAACCTATGCATCAACGCGCGCGACGCGATGATGCCCGGCGGCGGCCAACTGGTAATTGGCACATCGAATATGGAAATCGTCGAGCATGCTAAGGAGAGGGATATACCGCCGGGACAGTACGTCGTAACTTGGGTCCGCGATACGGGCACGGGCATGTCGCCGGAAGTTATAAAGCGTATCTTCGATCCATTTTATACAACGAAGCCGTTAGGCGAAGGCACGGGCCTGGGACTGTCAATGGTTTACGGTTTCGTGCGCCAGTCGGGTGGCCATGTGCGGGTTCAGTCTGAAATAGGGTATGGCACAACCATGTCCCTATACCTGCCGCTCTACGCCGGCGCGGCGGAAGCCGACGAGCCAGTTGAGGCGTTTTCCGTTGAGACCGGCCTAGGCGAGACAGTGTTAATTATTGAGGATGAGCGCGCCCTGCGTGACATCATCGAAGAGGTACTACTTGACGCTGGATACCGCGTACTAACAGCGCACGACGGCCCTACCGGCATGCAGATACTGAACTCAAATACGCGCATTGATCTTTTGGCTACGGATGTGGGATTGCCAGGCGGAATGAATGGTCGGCAAGTTGCGGATGCCGCAAGGGTACAACGCCCCGACCTTAAAGTGCTATTCATTACTGGATATGCTGATACGGCGGCCGTTGGCAATGGCCGGCTCGATCCGGGTATGGAAGTATTGACGAAGCCGTTCGAAGTTACCGTGCTTGCTAAGAAGGTTCGTGCATTAATTGACGCGCTACCACGTTATTAGCATCACTAGCGGGAATGAGTTTTTGGGGTAATAGATGGAAACGGGTCAAGCCGCCGGCATCACTTTCAGGTATTGGTACAGTGTCTCACGGCTGATGCCGAACTCCCGCGCAAGCAGGGCTTTTGGCTCGCCGGCACCAGCGCGGCGGCGCAGCTCGACAACCTGGTTTTCAACTAGCGCTTTCTTGCGACCTCGGTAGGTGTAACGACCTGCAATCGAAAACGGTCCGACCTGCATTCAGCGGCTTTTTCGGCCAGAATTAACTGCGACCAGCGGCCCACTCAAACCAGAGATAACTGCGAATGAACCTGCATTCAACGGCGCCGACCTGCATTCCATCACCGAAAACCAGCATTATTTGCAACTGACCAGCATGTTCAGCACGGCCTTGGTATCAGCGTCGATCTCGTCCAGCATGCCCAGCCAATGGCCGATGGCGCGCCAGCGTCGGTGAGCAGCGGCCAAAGTCTAAGTGCGCGAGACATGATCACTCCTCATTTCATTTGCAATTTTTGGTTGTCCCAAGATTTGTATGCGGCGGCAAAGTGTCGTCGGCTAGTTACTGATGAGCCAGCGGCGCGAACGGTAGTCGAGCGTCACCACGCGTTCGTTCAAATCGCGCAGGCCCAACAGCCCAATCAGCTTTTGCCCAGGTTTGAACGCTTCATACGCGCAATATGAGGCGCGGAAGTGCTCAACGTTCAGTGTCTGGCCTATGCTAATGCTGCCGGGCGCGGCCATTTCATAACAGGCGATCTTTTTGCCCCAGCTGTTGACTTTGTACTCGCTCACGGTCGCGCTAGCCTGAAGCGGAACGCCTCCGGTCAGTTCGCTCCAATCGCCTTCACTCATCGCTGAAATACTGAACGATGCGGCGCCTGTGTCCAGCAAGGCGTAGGCCAGTTTGCCGTTCGGCAAGCCGACTTCAACCACGACATGCCCACCGTCAGTCCCTGACCACTGCGCGTAGTTGAAAGGCTGGGCGGCATGCACGCTGGCCAGCACCGCAGCGGGAGTGTAGGAAAAGCGGCTACCCTTCAAGTCCAGGGTCAACGTGCCGTCGTCGAAATACCCGTTGCCGATCGTAACGATCACCTCGTCTTTGCACTTTCCGCCCTCCAGTCCAGCCAATTGCGGTGCGCGCGCCTTGACGGTCAGGCTCCGGCCAGCGAGTTCAAGCACCGCGTCCACCTTTGGAAGACTCGCATCTGCTTTCCTGCGCCACATCGCATTGCTCGGCGCGCCTGTATCAAGCTGCGCCAGGCACTCAACCCCATTCACCTTGGTGGGCACGATGATGGCAGCTTTGATCTTGCCAGCGCTGGCAATGATTTCAACTTGCTTCCATTCAAACGGACTCCACGCATTTTCGGCGGCCCGTGAGGCGGCCGTGAGGCTAACCAGGCAGAGCAATGGAAGAATACGGCGCATGAGGGGCTTTCCTTTGAAAAATAGACGATTTTATAATAAGTCTACGCGTATGGGCTGAGCTGCCCCCTTGATGGCGGCCAAGACGTGGGTATTTCTCAATATGGTGGAAGAAATGCAAACGTACTCACGCCGCCACTTGAACACCATGTTGGCGTTCAGGTGATAGTGCAGTGCCAGCTGAGATACCGATATGCCTGGTGTGCACGCCTCGACGGCCACCTTCAGCTTGAAGCTACGCGGATAATTCAGCCGCCCACTCCCTTTACTGCGCCGCAGTTATTTACTTAAACGATTTATACCATTACTCACATCAACGGCAGCGTAATTTTTAGTACGGCTCCTCCGGGGATGCTCCTTTCCCACGCTTGCACCTATGCTCCCTGCCCTGATGCGCCCCTTGGCATCCATGCTGCTTTGCTGGAAATGGAAAGATTCGTTCCCTGTTTCGACGATATGACAGTGGTGAGTCAGTCGGTCCAGCAGCGCCGTGCTCAAGCGCTGGCCTGGACTACTGCGCTACGCCGCGTCGGACACGCTACCGATCGACAACAGCCCGGTCGAAAACGCTATCCGGCCTATCGCGATCAGCAGAAAGAATTCGATGTTCGCCGGTTCGGAACGGGTCGGCCGCCGCGCCGCTGCGATTCAGAGCTTACTGGGTACCGCTCAACTCAACGGCCTCGATCCGCTGCGCTGACTGACCGAAACCTTCGAAGACTTGCCGACCTGCGCAAACAGCCAGATCGATTCACTGCTGCCGTTTCAGCACTCTACACATCAGTAGGCCCGATTGCGAGGTGGAGCAGCTGGCCGCTTTCTTACCATCGATTTTTATTAGACCGGGGTTTTATCTGAGATTAACTGAGTAGCTATGAGATGCTGCTCCACGGCTTTGACCATTTCAGAGGGAGAAATTTGTAGCGCATTGGCAAGTTTGAAAAGCACCCGAATAGTGGGCTGGTTGACCCCTCGCTCGATCAAGCTGACAAAATTTCGTTCGACTCCTGCCTCAAGCGCAAGTTGCTCCTGTGACAATCCCGCCTTCTTACGAAGAGTACGTAACACGAGACCAAAAGCAATCGCTGGATCCAAAAAAAATCTCCCAATATATTGGGAGTTATGTTGGTCTTCGGTTATTATTTCGTCTTCACAATATATTGGTAAATTTCGAGAAATTTATCACTTTACAAAATCTTATGAAGACAAGAAAAATATTCAAAAAAAAGCTCTTTTTGACACTATTACCGCTGTCGCTTTTCGCGTGCCAAGAACACACGTCGATTAATGGCAGCGAGCCCAAGACTGAGGCGTACTACCTCGGACATCCTGATGAAGCGAAGGTAGTAACGGCAAAGTGCAAGGACTTTGAAGTGAATGCTTTTAGCGCGTTGACGCCAAGTAAACAGAAAATTTGGTTAGAAACCACCGATGGTATCAACTGCGAAAATGCAAGAGAAGCAAATGCGACTAGTAACTGGAATGCATATCAAAAGAGCCTGAGGGATGCGGCTGCAAAGTATGGTCTACCTGAACCTGAAATGACGAAGTAGGAACAAAAGATGCTCAGAACCAAGGATTGTCATGAGGTTGCGGAACTTTCCTTACTGCAAGAAGACGATGTGAAAATGTGGCGTGCAGTTAGTTTAGAACTCCGTGTTCCATATTACTTGATTTGCCATGGCTGCAAAGATGGCCATATCTGGATTGACGAGACATGCATGCTTTGGCGGGAGAAAGACGTTGTCGATTTCTGTAAGGATGTTAGTCAAGATACCGAGAAAAAGATCCTGCAAATCTTAATGCTCCTGCCAGCAGACGGTGCCGAACGTTGGCAAATGGTAGAAGTTAAGGAGATTTGGAGCGATACTATCTGTGCAAATATGAGACCAGCTACTTTCATCGCTAGTGATGGAAGACTGTTTGGTTCTACCGGTTTACGTCAATCATGCGGACAATCAAAAGCAAACCAAAGAATTTACTCGCGGTCAAAAATATCGTCGAACAGGACCATCGCGCCATCAAGCGGGTGACCAGGCCGATGCTGAACTTCTAATCGTTCCGCGCCGCCCACTGCGTGCTCGCCGGCGTCGAGCTCATGTACATGATCCGCAAGGGCCAGTTTGCAATCAACGGAACCGATGCGATGTCGTTCGCCGACCAATTTTATGCCCTGGCGTGCCAGGTCCGTCCTGTTTGAGGGGCGATGTGCCATGCCGGAAAAATTCCGCCGTTTCATCAACAATGCGACAGAACCGGTTGCGACTGGGTCCAGTTGCGTGTCAACGATGTATGCTACTGAGGGCATCTGCCGTCGCACAAAAAATTTGCGAGCGGTACAGATGTAGGTAGGCCACACGCGCTTGAAGAGTACGGTGCGCTATCTCGGCATTGAGGTTGTGAATTTTCGGCGCTAAGGAGCCATTTCATCGTCGGCGTTAAGGCGCCAGCAGATTGCCGCCGTTATAGCGCCACGACGTTATCGGCGTTAAGTTAAGGCACCACTTTGCCCCCGTTCAGGAGCTCGAACTTTCATTGATCGGCTAGACTGCCCGGCATTTCGCCTGGAGAAGCCGTGACCAAACGGAGGTTCGAGATGTATCAATACCGTCATATCCTGATGCGCATGCGTCAGGGAGATTCTGACCGGGAGATAGCCCGGTCCAAGACCATGGGGCGCAAGAAGATCGCCCAAGTACGCGAGTTGACGACCGCGCGCGGCTGGCTTTCGCCCGAGCTCACACTGCCGGACGACGCGGTGCTGGCTGCGGCGCTGGTGCGCAAGGAGCCGTTGCCGAGTACCTGCGTTTCCACGCTGGAGCCCTGGCGCACGCAGGTCGCCAACTGGTACGCCGCCGGCGTCCAAGGCACGACCATCCACGCCACGCTGGTACGCAATCATGGTTACACCGGCAGCTACTCGGCCGTGTATCGGTTCCTGCACCAGTTGGTCGTCGACGAGGTGGCGGACGTGCCGCTGCGGCTCGAATTCAAGCCGGCCGAGGCGGCCCAGGTCGATTTCGGTGCCGGCCCGCCGATCACCGACGTGCACACCGGGGAGATTTTCAAGACCTGGTTCTTCGTGATGACGCTGGCGTGGTCGCGCCACAAATACGCCGAATTCGTGCGCGACCAGACCGTCGCCACCTGGCTGGGCTGCCACCGCCGCGCATTCGAATGGTTCGGCGGCGTGGTCGAGCGCGTGACGATCGACAACGCCAAGTGCGCCATCACGCGCGCCTGCGTGTACGAGCCCGAAGTGCAGCGCTCGTATAGCGAATGCGCCGAGGGCTACGGGTTCAAGATCGAAGCGTGTCCGCCCAGGGATCCGCAAAAGAAGGGGATCGTCGAATCCGGCGTCAAATACATCAAGGGCAGTTTTCTGCCGCTGCGCGAGTTCCGCGACTTGGCCGACGCCAACCGGCAACTGCACGAATGGGTACTGGGCCAGGCAGGCAACCGCATCCACGGCACGACCCGCGAGGCGCCGCTGACGCGCTTCGCCGACGTGGAGAAATGCTTGCTGGCGCCGCTGCCCGACGTGCCGCCGCAGCTGGCCACATGGATCAAGGCAAGGTCCACCGCGACAGCCATGTTCAGTACGAGTACAACTACTACTCCGTGCCGTTCCGGCTGGTCGGCCAGGCGCTCTGGCTCAAGGCCGGCGAGGGCGTGGTGACGTTGTATCTCGAGCATGAACCGGTCGCCACCCACGTGCGCTGCAAGCACCGGGGTGAACGCAAGACGGTGCCCGATCACATGCCGCCGGCGGCGCAGGCCTGGCTGCTCAAGGACACGCGGTGGTGCATGGCCGAGGCCGAGCGCGTGGGTCCGGCGTGCGCCGCCATGGTCGGCGACAAGGTGCTGATCCGCATGCGCGCCGTCCAGGGCGTGCTGGGGCTGAAGCAGAAATACGGCGCGGCCAGGCTGGAGGCGGCGTGCTCGCGCGCCAACCACTACGGTACGCCCGGCCTCAACGTGGTCAAGCGCATCCTGGAAAAAGGCCTCGACCAGCAAGACGCGCTGGCGGCATTCGACGCCCTGGCCAGTACCTACACCGAGGGCGGCCGTTTCTACCGCGCCACCGACACCATCCTTCAATGAGAACGACCATGAATCCGATTCCAGAACTGACTTCCCTGCTCAAGCAATTGCGCCTGTCCGGCATCCTCGACTCGCTGGAGGCGCGCAACCGCGAAGCCATCGACCGCAAGCTCGCCTTCACCGAGTTTCTGAGCCTGTTGATCCATGACGAGGTAGCCCGCCGCGACCAGAAGAAACTGGCGCAGCGCATGCGGCGCGCCAACTTCCGCAATCAGAAGACGCTCGACGGCTTCGACTTCGACCGCCTGCCAGGCCTGAACCGCGCCGCCGTCCACGACCTGGCCACTTGTCGCTTCATCGAAGAGAAAGTGGCGGTGCTCATCGCCGGGCACTGCGGCACCGGCAAGAGCCATCTCGCGCAGGCCGTGGGCCACGCCGCCGCCCGCCAGGGCCATGATGTACTGTTCATCACCCAGACCCAGTTGATGGCCAGCCTGCGCGCCGCGCAGGCCATGGACACGTACGAACGGCGGATGCAGTACCTCAGCAAGGTCGCTCTGCTCGTCATCGACGACTTTGGACTGAAACCGTTGCGCCCACCCGAGGACGAGGACTTCCACGATCTGATCGCCGAGCGCTACGAGAGAACGGCCACGATCCTGACATCGAATCTGCACTTCGACGAATGGGGCGCAGCGTTCGCGGCCAACAAGATGATCGGCGCGGCTACGCTCGACCGCCTGCGTCACGGCGCATACAAGATCGTGCTTGACGGGGAAAGTTACCGTGCGCTGCCACCGGCGTCGGAGAAGTCCAAGCCACCAGCGGACAAGGGGCGCAAGACACCTCATCACTAAGCTTCGAAAACTATATAAATAGTTATAAACTTAATTGAAATGGGTCGACATGAGGGGAATTCGCTACGGGCTACGCCCTGTGCTAATTCCCCTTCTTCATTTGGTCAGGCATCCAAGGCATCACGCGCTCAGATCGATGATGAAGCGCGTCGTCAGCAGCGTTGAGGCACCGCCCCAGCGCCCGCAATGCCGTGGGTCGCCCCCCGCACCATCCAGTCAGGTTTTCCACGCGGCCACGCCTTTGTCCCGCCCGCTGCAAATCCTCCTCGTCAGCGGATAGGCATGTGCGCGCTTTTCCTGGCTGTCGGACATCGTGGCGCTACTCCAGCAACGCAGCGATGGCCAGCGGCGTGCTGCTGGTGACGACCTGCACGCCGTCGCCAAACGCGGCGAAGCGATAAACGAAGACACGAAAGCCTGTCACCGCGTCGCCCGGGAAAGCCGGGCCGTCCACAGCGGCCAGCGCCACGCTCCCCCCATTTCGCGCCACCCGCACTTGCGCCACCTCGCCCTTTGCGTACGCGAACTGCACGCCGGCGCAGCTCTTGCCGCGCGGCGCGCCGGTGTAGCGCAGGTAGGCCACGATCTGCTCGCACGCGGTCAGCAGGTCGGCGACCGCGTAGACCCCATCGGCACGCGTGATGATCGACACCCACGCCCCATGTGAGAACTGACCGGGGTTGCGGTTCAATTCCAGCTCGGCGTTGTCGTCGTAGGCGGCCTTGGAGAACGGGAAAACGGCACGTCCCAGCGCGTCGAGCGGCACATCCAGGCGCGCGGTTTTGCTGTTGAGCATCAGTCGCAGGCCCTCCATCTGGGCGCCGCCGTCGCGCGGGCGCAGGCGCAGGTGGTTCTGCAAAAACTGCTTCGGCTTGCCGTACTTTTCAAACCAGATCATCTCGCGGTAGGCGTCGCGATAGCTGATCCAGTCCGACGCCTGCTGCCCCCAACACAGCGCGGGGGCGACGACAAACCAGAGCAGGAAAAGTTTGACCATTGCGCTTTAAAACCGGTATGCCAGCCCGCTGGACCAGACGACGGCACTGCGCCGTTCGACGGCCGGACTGCCGGCTGGTCCGTTTCCCAGCCGTTGGCCGGACACTGCGGTGTTGACCAGCCAGCGGTTGTTCAACTCCCAGTTCCAGTTGACGCCCGCGCCTAACGACATCAAGCCGCCGGACGGCCGGTACGCGCCGATCACCTCGTACCGTTCACGCATGACGGCGCCGCTGCCCAGCCTCGCGCCGACGGAAAACGAGATAGTGTGATGCGGTGCCACCGAGACCAACGTCTTCTGCAGTCCCACCCCGGCGACCAGGCCGTGGGCGCTGGTATCGTAGGTAATACTGGTCAGCATGCGCGTTTGCCAGCCCAGATAGTAGTTATAGAATCCGCCGACGTCCCACGAACCCCTTATCGGATGCGTGTTGACCAGCCGTGGTCTGTCGCCCGGATCGCGCCCGTTACTGTCCGCCAGCAGCGGCCCATATTCGACCCCCGGCGTCTGTGACAGATGCATGCCGACCAGACCGGTGCCCGAGACGAAGATGCCGTTACTCCCTTGGACCTGGAGCAGCGGCCGCAGCGACATCGCCGACTCGTGGTCGTCGCCCGCCGACAATCGAGTTGCCACCGCCAGTCCCACGTACATATCGGTGCTTCCGTCGGGCATCATGCCGACAGCGCCGTCGTCCGCCCACGCCGGCAGCGCGGCCAGGGAAAGTATTGCCAACATCGGAGACAGCTTGTTCATGTTTTCCTTAGAAGCCGAAGCGCACGCCGAGCGAGACTTTTTCCATGTCCGCCGAGAACCCCTCGTTTTTGATCTTGTCCGTGTGTTCGAACTCCAGTTGCAACGACACGTCGCCGGTCACCCGCCAGGCCGCGCCAGCGGCCAGGTAGACGCCATTCTTGTGCACCGTGCGGGCGTCGCTGACGCCGCCGCCAGCCAGATCGATCTTCAGCCGGCCCTGCGCCACGCCGGCCTTGCCATACAGCGACCAGTCATCGCTCAGCCGCCAGGTGCCGCGCGCGGCCAGATAGGCCAGCTTGGTACCGACCGCCATGCGCCCGCCGGCCAGGGGGAAATCGGTGGTGCCGCCGAAGCCCTGATAGCCCGTCTCCAGCGCCCAGACGGGCGAGAGCACATAGCCGGCGAACATGCCGGCGCGCCGCTGGTGCGTGACGGCATCGTAGCGGGTCGTGACGCCGTCAGCGCGCTGGTCGACGTGGCCGTCGGCGCGCGGGCCGATGTTGGCGCCCACGTACAGGTCCTCAGCCTGCGCGCACGACACGGCGGCGTTGGCGAGGATGATGGCGGCGCTAGCAATGATTATTTTCATGGTGTTTTTCCGGGTTGAAGTAGGAGCCTCGAATGTTAGCGCCGGCCGCGGCTCCAATCCCCCTCGGACTGTCTGCCAATTGTCCTCAATTTGTAGGCCGCGTTTGTATAGAAAATGTACGCGGCTGTATGCGATTGTCAAATTCACCACGCGCCCTTCGCCTGGCGCTACAATGTTGATCCAAAGGGAGGGTCAATGCAGCGAGTGATGCTGGTGGAAGACGATGCGCGCCTGGCCGCGCTGGTCAAGGAATATCTGGGCGAGTTTGATTACGAGGTCGACATCGTCACCCGCGGCGACCGCGCGCTCGAGCGTTTCAGCGCCACGCAGCCGGACCTGGTGATCCTCGACCTGACCCTGCCCGGCACCGACGGCATGGTGGTTTGCCACCAACTGCGCCAATTGAGCGCCGTGCCGATCCTGGTGCTGACCGCGCGCGAGGATGCGTTCGATGAGGTCTCCTGCCTCGAACAAGGCGCCGACGACTACGTCAACAAACCGATACAGCCGCGCGTGCTGCTGGCCCGACTGCGCGCGCTGCACCGGCGCGGCAGCGCGCCGGCCGACGCAGATGTGGTAGTGGGTACGCTGCGCATTTCGCGCGCCGACCACGCGGTGTTCTGGCGCGGGCGCGAGGTGGCCATGAACAGCGCCGAGTTCAAACTGTTCCTGATTTTGGCGGAAGCGGCCGGCAAGGTGCAGTCGCGCAACGACATCTTGATCAAAATGCGCGGCATACAGTTCGACGGCCTCGATCGTAGCATCGACAACTGCGTCTCGCGCCTGCGCCGAAAGTTCGACGACGGCGCCTCCGAACGCATCAAGACCATTTGGGGCGAAGGCTACCTGTTCAGCCCCTCGGCCTGGGAATGAACCACCTGTTCCTGCGCTTCGCGCTGCCGGTGCTGCTGGCAATCGGCCTGGCCACGGTCGTCATCTACCTCACCTTCGCGCGGCTGTTCGGCGACCCGTTCGACGAGATCGCGCGGCGCCAGTCGACCGGCCAGATCTTCCTGCTCGAGCAATACATCGACAAGGCCGGCGCCGACGAGTGGCTGGTACGACTGAACAAAGTGCGCGAAGTCTCCGGCGTCACCTTCGAGCTGCTTCCGCTGCGCGCCACACTGGCGGCGCTGCCGGAATCGAAACGCGGCCAGTTGGCGCGCGGCGCCATCGTCATCGACGCCGGCGGCAAAGCCTTCTACCGGCGTGTGGACCGCGACGGCGCGCGCTACGTCGGCAGCGACGACGACGTGATCCTGGCACGGCATCTGCCGATCGATATCGGCCAAGCGCTCTGCATGGAAGCGATCCGCTTCGGCGTGATCGCCCTGTTCCTGCTGGTGCCGATCGGGTGGTGGTCGCGCCGCCACTGGCGCGAGCTGGAGGCGCTGTCCCGCGTCGCCGACGACTTCGGCCGGGGCGACTTGGCCGTGCGCGCCGCTCAGCGCCCCGGATCGATCATCGCGCCGCTGGCCGTGCGCATCAACGACATGGCCGGCCGTATCGGCCTGCTGCTCGAGGCGCGCAAAAATCTGCTGCGCTCGGTCTCGCACGAACTGCGCACGCCGATCGCGCGACTCGAGTTCGGACTGGAGTTGCTGCTGCACCGGCATGCGCCCAGCGATCCGGCGCTGGAACAACGTGTTCGTGCGATGGCCACCGATGTCGATGAACTGAAGGCTCTGGTCGATGAATTGCTAGACCTGACCCAGCTCGATCATGCAGGCCAGATGCCGACGCGGCCGGTCGCGCTGGCGCCGCTGCTGCAAGGCTGCGCGCCCTTGCCGTCCGGGACGCGGCATTACAGCGTCAGCATCGACTCCGATCTTGGCGAGATCGAAGGCGACCAACGGCTGCTGGCGCGCGCCGTCAACAATCTGCTTGGCAACGCCGCCAAATACGCTGCGTCGCGCATCGATCTGAGCGCCGCGCGCTATGGCGCGAGCGTGCGGGTCGTCATCGAAGACGACGGCCCCGGCATACCCTTGGACGCGCGCGAGAAGGTCTTCGATCCGTTCTTCCGGCTCGCGCGCGAAGAGGACCACGCGGCCGGCGGCTATGGCCTCGGTCTGGCCATCGCACTCAAGGCGGCACTGCTGCACGGAGGCGACATCGCCATCGACCGCTCGCCACTCGGCGGTGCGCGCTTCACGCTGACGTTGCCTATTCAGCGTGGCCCTTAACGGCGCGTCGCCAGAACTGTACTTTCATACCTTAATAAAATAACATAGCTTTCCGGTGCCGAAAATTAAGTAAACACCTTTGTCTAGCCCCACTGAGGAAAACCCTCCCAGCGAGCCACGCCGCAATCAGGATGCCGAGTCGGGCGCATAGTTAAAAAGTGAGTGCCCGAATACATACCATTCGCATAAAAAACCACGTTGCAAAAACGCCAGAAATCAAGCATCCTTGCAACCCAGTTTGAGCCCCTGAAATCGGTGGTCAAAGCGGCGCCATTACGCCGGAAATGGGTGGCGCCTTAATGCCGGAAATTGACAGAGGTCGATGACGCGCTCGAAATGGCAGAGCAAACAGATGCTTAAGAACAAGGGCGACGCCAGCAGTCGCCCCATTTCGAACATTCGCAACGCAATAACATCCTTTAGCTCCCAGGCTTCGCCATAACGATGACGGGCATCCCGGGCGGAGGTAAGCCATCTTCGACTGATCGCCACTTCGTGGCACTTTGGTCGACCCAAGCCTTTGGCTTCCTACGTTCCAGTGCCACCCATTCAGGGCGATGATAAAGGCGCAAGGCGAGAACAACTACTGCGTTAGTGAAACGAAATCTTGGATCTTGAAGAGGAAAGCCAGCGCCTTGGGGTAGATCAGATTTAAGCGTAGAACACAAGCCTTGGATGCGGGGACTTGAGAAAGTCATGCCGTGCTTCTGGTGAGCAAACTCATTCCGCACCTTGCGAATGAGCCCGATCTCAGTGTATTCAAATTCGTCGATAAGGCCCAGCGCATGGCACGCTTCGATTCTTGACGAGAAGCTGCTGAGTGGTGAACTTCCATCATCAAGCAGTTTTGCAGCGCTCGGCAATTCGCAGAAAAATGAACGCAGTGTCTCACTGAGACGATCATCGATTAGTGCGGCGGCCACCAAGGGCAGACCACGGTCGGTCTCGCGTTTGAGTTCATCGACGAACTTTGCAAGGTCTTCTGCCGTAGAAAGGAGCATGAGTTTTCCTGTGGCCTAGGCCGTTGGCTCGAACCGTGAATCCGCTTAATTCACTTGTTCAAAAATGGAAATTTAAAGTCCGCTTCTGGCCGATACCGGTAACTGTCATGAAGCCTTAGGCGTAGCCCTTCCGCATCTGGGCCAGTAAAGCTATTTTCTGGCCATTCATGGGGGCGCTGTCACCCTCACGCCAATCAGGCATCAGCACCTGATCGGCGCTCACGCCCTCCATTTGCAGCAGCTCGGCCAGCCGCACCGCATCAGCGTGGGCCAGTGTGCTACCGTCAGGCAGCACGGCCACCAGTTCGTCACCTTCTAGTGTCACCTTCACATAGTCCATCGTCATTAGTGACCTCACTTGAGCAGGAATCGGTGGCCGGTCTGATTAGAATACGCTAACTGGGCTTTCGGCTAACTTACAGCTAATCAGCAGTTGCCGAAGTGTTGCCCCTCTCTTCGTCGCCGAGGTAATAATCGCAACGGCAGCTTAGAGATCGTCTATCAGGCTGTCGAAAGAGGTGCTTCCATTGCAGCTAAACGGTTCACTCACCGGTTGAAGCTTGATGGACGAAAGAGCCTCTTCGTCCATCGGAAAAAAAGCGCCTCCGGGCTCGCAGTGCATTGCGAAATCACCTTGTTTCATGCCGCAGTGCTCACAATGGTTCATCCAGTAGGAGCTATTGGTTGTCTTGCTAAAGTCCAAGTAGTAGTGCCGGGTAATGGCTTTTATTCTTGCTGCGACGGAGGGCAAAAGGTCAGTGACGTATGAAACCATCGACGTCCCCTCGTTGGTATACCAAGCGTCGACATAGTCTTCCCCTTGCTCAAAAGTCTGGTACCCGGCTGGCAATAAAAAGCTGTACATTAGTGTAAGGTCGCCGCACTTCCAACAGGCATCCTCGGTTCGAGCGACGCTATAGTTATTTGCTCGGACCGTGACATCTGGCAGGCTCGGCAGCCATCGCTGAAAAGCATGTGGGTCCACTCCATCCGGCACAAACCAAACCTTCGACGATGAATCCCATCGAGCGCCAAGCTGTTTTGCCTCTTCTTTTTCGGAGAACGGTACGGTGAGGTCAACGCGCGCCATGGTTTTTCATTTCCTGAAGTAGATGTAGAGCTAGCTAGTAAAAACGTCCTAGCCAGCCAGTCCCTCGGTGTATGGGTGGCTAGCAAGAATCATTTTTGGGTTCGCGGTATATTCTACAGCTCCAATCTCAACGGCAACCACATCCGACGGGACAATTTCCACGTCAAACCGTGGTTTCCAACCCGCCCAAGTTCATTCTTCCTCACTCGCGGTATCGAACAACACATAATTGGTCCCGTAAGCATGCTGCACGGACCGAAACGCTATCCCATCAAACTCCTCGCCACATTCAAAACGGATGTACTCTGTGAACGCTTGTGTCATCAAGTAATCAGTATCATTTGTTTTGGCAGGTCGGCTGATTTCCGCATGCAGGTAGCCCAACAAAGTTCGTCGGTGGCTTCGAGTTTCGTAATTCGGGTCAAAGAAGCTCAATTGCTGATGGAGCAATCGACCTGAGAGAGCCGTCAGGTCAAATATCTTCAATGGCTGTGTAGCCTTGAATTTTCCAACCACTACCGTGTCGCCTATAGAGGGGCGAACCTCTGCAACGGCAGTGTATTGATCATCTGCTACGTATAGGAACGGTATGCCCGCAGGGTTCATTCTGCCGTTTGTCGCAAGCTCCTTGGGTGGCGCTCCCAATTCGACAGCGGGCTCCGTCAAAAACTTCTGTTCCTCGCCGAAATTTCTGGCCACGCGCGCACGGAAAAATCCGAAGCCCGCCGGCACATTCTCAACAACTGGGCAGAGGCCCGCGTCGTCAATGCATCCTGCAGCAAGCGCTTCCTGCAGGATGCCAGCAAAGAGCTCGCGTACTCCCCCCGTTGAAAAACCTGCGGCCATGAATAAGCCGTGTAGCGGCGTTATGCCAATCGCCCACTACATACCAGCGTTCATGCTCCTCATCGTCAAACGGGCTATTGGCCCGTTGGTACGTTTGGCCTGATGCGTAAAAGTGCTCACTGTCCGGCACAGCATTATCGTCGTAGTCGTCATCGTCGTGAACCTCCAGTAGGCCCGCGATTTTTTCCAGAACCGCCTTTTTGCTGCATTGAAGCGCCTGCCCCACGATAGCCTGCAAAGAAAGCTCGTAACCTGGGTAAAGGTCCTGATCGATCTCGAAATGGTGCCGAAGTACCGGTTCAGTAAGTGCTGCCAAGTCAGCGGCCGTGATGGCATGCGTTACCGTATTTCCGCACCCGATACATATGCGAGGGGAATGCAAACGGGACATTAAGTGCCGCCGCCGCAAACAGGAATCTTCAATACAATTGAAGCAAACAAAATCCGCCATCCGGTTCTCCAGTTCTGGCGCTAGGCGAGTTGCGCCCTGCTACATCGGAAGGCCTCAAGCGCTCGCGCCACGGCTTCTTCGGGAATCTGCGGAATGATGTTGACCGGTATCACCACGTCGCAGTCCACAGGCACGGCGTCGTCAACAGACAATTCCACCGTCCGGTTGCCGATGACGCTGTGGAAGTAGCGGGTAAAGTCCTCGACATCCTTCTCAGTGACATGCTCCGGGTTCACCAAACCTCTATTGTCGAGCTGCGTGTGAACGTGGTCGCTCGCTACATCGATGGCGAACCGAAACACGATAGTCTGGCGCTCGTTCAAGGCGATGTAAAACAGCACGCCTTCCCCGCAGCCCTCGACGAGGAATAACATGTTATTGAACTGCTCCGTCGGGGGTTCAGGCCACAGCCGCACCGTGACCCTAGTCTCTGCAAACTCCCCCAGCCCCGCGACGTCTTCGATCACTCCCCTTGATTTCAACTTGTCGACGGCCTCCGGCGTCATTAAGGCGTGCCAAGGTTGCGTGCGATCGCGTGTCGAGTAGAGCTCTGCAGAGTCAGGGATCCCTGCGTCGAATTGAATGTAGCGCCTAGCGAGTGCGGCAATAATGGGCAGATCAGCAACGATACGGCGGCGGTCTGCAGGCACGTCGGGGTCCACAATGTCTCGGCCAACGTTTGCATGCGCCACTGCGCTGCGTCCAGAATCGTAGAGATGCTTATTCACGTCAATATTCTGCGCGCGTAGTTCACTGATACGCTTGACCGCATCTTCCTCGGTAAGCTTGTCCAACGCGTCCGTCACCCAGTTCACGCGGTCTCGAGCTTCAAACTGGCTTTCAATCACCTTGAAGAAACTTAAGTACGAATAGGCCTCGTGGACGTGGCGAAGTCGACGCCCTTCACGCAAGAATGCCAGCGCCTTTCGCGTTTGATCGTCCTCGACGACGGGCATGTGATTGCAGTTAAAGTTGAATTTTCCACACTGGATGGTCAGCATCCGTTCTCTGCCGGGCATGCCCACGTATCCGACGGGATGAGTACCCCAATTCGCGCCCGTAATGTCTACGTAGCCGCCCATGAAGTAGCCCAGGATAGAAACGAATCGGTAAAGCCGGGCCAGTTCCTCGTCCCTTTGCGTCGGGGCAGGCGTGTGAATGCACGGCATAGGGGGGTGCTTGTCGTCGCCAGGGCGCTTCGCGCCTCGCAGGATGTATTCGGCACCATCGTATTGGAGCCAGACATCCTGTTCGGGCCATGGGATGGAGCATGTAATACCAGCGCTAAACCAGCCGCCGCGACCACAAACTTGGGCCATTGCAGCTTCACCGACAATGTGCGGGACGTAGGAAATTCGCATGGACTGCCGTTCTAGTCAGTGGGGTTGCTCGAAAGCAGCGGTCTGCGACCGACCACTCCTGGTGGAACCCGGCCGTTTTACCCAGTATATCACCGTGTCAGGCTGGAAAATCACAGACGATCACGACAGACCGGAGTCACCCCATACCGGACTGTCTCCAACGCTTGCGATCAGCAGTTCAATATTTTCTGCCCATATTAGAATAATTCGACCTCCCAAATTTCGAACGGCGGATCGCCCACGTATGTCGAATCACAGTAGCTGCGGATGTATTGCGCTGCTCGATACTCAACAAATTTTTCGTTTGCTGGCGTTCCCTCGTCGGAAAGCTCAATAACGGTTGCAAAGATGGCGTAGGCTTGCTCCATCACACTGGGTGACGCGAGCATCTACGGGCCATAAAGCAAAGGAAGACCTACGGTTCCGTTTGCAATCCAGAAGCTGAACGTCCGTAGTGCTCCGGAGGGCCGTCAATCGAAAAAAGTTTGGCCTCATACTTCTGAACAAGTTTAGCTAGACACACCAAGCGCTGTCCTTCAGTAGTACCCGCTTGAGCTGACATTAGCGCATCGATTTCCTTGATTGCGGCCGCGTAATCCGCAGGAGTCTCTATTAGTTGAATTACCATGTGTGTCAACCCTGTTCAAGATGCCTCATTACAATAGCACATCGGGTCCAGTGCAACACAGCAGGTCGGTCTTAGTACCTGCAGCAGGGTGGCTAAGGCTATGTAATGATAGGAAAACTGTATGGATTCCGTAGCGTTCAATATGAATGTCTTGGAACGCATCCTGTAGCACGTTAGTGCCGATGTGAAGATTTTTTGCCTGATGGATCTGCCTATGGCTGGCAGCGTGGCGAAGGGCCATCCCATGTTCTTGAACTGCGTTAGATGTGCCAATGAACCTAGGGGCACGGCCAGGGGTAAACCGGAACATCATGACACCATCACCGCCGTAACGAAAAACTAGATCGACTGAATATCGTTGGAGATGGGGCGATTTGTCTAAGCCAAGGCCGTGCACTGATCCGTGATGCAGATATATATGGAGGTTCGCGGTTATCTATTGCGCTCAACTCCCTGCTCCTGCCGGGCCGGTGCATGTTGAATATCTCGAATCAGTCGTCGGTGCCAATGGATTACAAGAAGTTTGACGCTACCGGCCGTATGTGACAGTTAGACGTCTACGATCAAGTGGTCGATATGATGGAAGAGCTATTCAAGATGACGTTGGTGCTCCACGGCCGGACTGACCACCCTACTTTGTATTCTAATCCAAGCAAAACACCCATTTTACTTAGGTCAAAATACATTAAGCTAGGATATGTCTCCTATAAAAATTCAGTTTACCTCCATATATCATTGATTTATATAGATTTTTAGGTAAGCAATCGGCTAAACGATTCTACCTTATCAACCATACTACAATGCCCATTGCGCTGGGCATCCTGGCCGCCTCCGGCCAGTTACCAGGTGACCAATTACACCATTACGAATTTGCGGGGGAACTGTCGCTTTCGGGCCAGTTACGCCCCATCCGTGGCGCACTGGCCATGACCTTTGCCATGCAGCGCAGCCAGGCTGGCGCGCCACGCGCCTTCATCCTGCCCCATGCGAACGCGGACGAGGCGGCGCTGGTCAGCAATGCCTGCATCTATCCCGCCCACAGCCTGCTCGAGGTCTGCGCGCATTTTGCCGCGCCCGCCAGCCACACCGCCCTTCAGCGCCATCAACCCGTGCTGGCAGCGCACGCCTTTGCGTATCCCGACTTTGCCGATGTACAGGGGCAGTTGCAAGCGCGACGCGCACTGGAGGTAGCGGCCGCGGGTGGCCATAACGTCTTGATGGTGGGACCGCCGGGAGCGGGCAAGACCATGCTGGCCAGCCGCTTCCCCGGCGTGCTGCCGCCCATGAGCGATGAAGAGGCGCTGGAATCGGCCGCCGTACATTCGCTGAGCGGCCACTTCAAGGTGGAACACTGGAAACGTCGCCCCTATCGTGCCCCGCACCAGACAGCGTCCGGTGTGGCCCTCGTGGGTGGCGGCTGTGACTTTTTGAAATAAATGCGACGTTTTGGAAATAGCTGCGATAATTGCTTTCCGTAAACTATATTCGCGCTCAGCTTGGGTTTGGCCGACTTAGAGCTGGCGCGACAGCATCCCATGCCGTTTCCCTTGAAGCACAAGACTAGGCGCGTCAATTCTGTAATCCGACTCAAAGAATCACTTGATGTGGCCGATGAGAAGGTAATGGCTTGGTGGTACTCAGGCTTCTACAAAAATGCCAAGGCATTGTCTCAACCGCACGTTCTCGTACTCTTCCGGAAAATTACGGATGGGATGTTATCCGATGACGTCATTCAAAGGCGACTCCCGTTGACAGTCTTGGGCCAAATACGCATCGGCTCAATTTGGCAAAACGACCGCTGCCGTGCTGAAACGAGCTTGCTGCCTAAACAATTCGCCGTTAACTTCTCTCCAGGGAAATGGCGATTTACTTCGTTCGCGGAAGCACAGCGTCGGCAGGCCCTTCCGCCTTATCCAATGGAAGAACATCCGCTGCTTCTCGACAAAGACAGGAACTCACTTCTCGAATTCGCACTGCCGGACGGGGGCAAACTTATCGTGCCTTGTATCGAATTCTTCTCTCGTTGCTTTGGCAGATCGGGCGAGCTGAAGCGAGTGCTTGCGACCTACCCGTGGGACGGGCAAGGCGACACGGCTACTAATCGGCTCTATGCGCCGCTGGATACGCCTGAAGAGCCAGGACAGTGGCAGGTCCGGTTGCGGCGGCGCCTGCACAACGGTGATGTCGTGTTTCTCGCCCACGCCAAATATGATCCGTACACTCAGTTTGTGGCCAAAGGCATCAACGCCAAGCTGGAGGCCAGTTACGATCCAAAAAGCAAGAACCCTGCGTTCATTGACATTGGACCCTGGTACGAGGGGCCTGCCGAGCTCAAAGTAGAAGGGATCCCCTTTAATAACGGAAAGTCCTTCCTGGCTCTCAGGGTGCTAGGGATGAGCGACCCCAAGGGCGCGCTTGTCCTGCGTGCACGCGAAAACAGCCGTGATGCCGAAAATCCAGCGCCTGAAGGTAGCCCGGAAGCGTGGGCAGGAGCGCCAGTGCGGCAACTGCTTAAATATCCTGAGATCATCGACTTGACCGGCGACGTGGAGCCGGACGCCGATACCGGCGCAATCGAAATCCAGGATCCTGATTTTGAAGTGCTTGGCGATGCGCGCCCGGTGATCAATGTGAAGCCAGAGCAGGCCACAACAAAGGCCGGCGCTGGGGGGAAACCTTCAGATGTATCCACCGTTTCAGGCGGCGACGCTTACGGATCCGGAAAAGGGGTAGGCTACGCTTCAATTCATGCCCGGCCCGTCTTTGAATCCCACGGGACATTGAGGGACATGTGGGACGCGATGGTTCACTTACACACGACAAGACCGGAATTTGTGCAGGAATTGTCGTGGTTCACCTTTGCCGACGGCTTCAGCACAATCCCTGTGCCAGAATTGATCGCTTTGGAGCCCTTCAAAGAGGACGACGATGCAACGGCAACAGCCCGACGTTTTCCCTTTATGGACCCGAGCGTCCCATTGTTACGCGGTATTCTCGTGGCTCGCTTGATAGTGCCCGGCGGCCCAACATACATTGTCGAAGTTGCGCGGCGGCCAAGGAAAATCTCAGCTGAAGACGGCACAACCAAGGATGCCGAGGAGGCATTCCAAGGGTTGGTTTTTCGGCTTAATAATGAAAATGAGTTAAAACCATGGTTACGCTACGTGGCCGCTCAAATCCGGCATGAGAACGGGGTGTTCAAGCGACTGACAGCAAGCTGCCCCGGTATCGCCGATTCATTTTCACATCGCCTTTCAAGCAAGATCACTGCGGATAGCCAGCCATGCGCGTCAATCGTGCTGGGTGCCCTTGCAAAGCTGAACTCGCCAACTGTCCGAGCCGGTACGCCGTCGCAATAAGTGTCAATTGTATTTAAATATGCGACTACAACAACTAAAAACGCGACTATAAAAGATTTACATTATGGTATTCACCTAGGTGTTCCGATCGCTTCATCATCAGAATTCGATTGAGGTTGGCGAATGCATCCCATTGACCGCACTCATAAGACAAATCGATATAGTGACGAAGCCACTTTGTTCAAACAGCTACGTTAAGCAAGTGTAGGCTCTGCAAATGGATATAAAATATTTTGTACATACGCATAATGGCATCTCATGAACATATCCGAAGTCGGAAAAGTAGTCCGCGTCCGTCGACTGGCCGTCGGGTTGACGCAGCAACGCTTAGCTAAATTTGCCGGTCTGTCGCGCCAGACAGTGCAGCAACTTGAAGTTGGGACCATCGGAGACTTGAGCTTCGGGCGCTTGGTCAATCTGCTGAGGCTACTCGGGCTCAGTTTTGACCTGCCATCGATCAAGGCCAGGGAGAAAAAATGCGGGTTGTGGATGGCGGCAAAAAACGCGAGTGTTAGCTACATTGGCGAACTTACAAGCGATCAACTACGGCATGCATTGCTTACCGGACAGGTGCCGGATAACCAAATGTCCTATCTACTACACTTCCTCGACGAAACGCCCCTGCAAGTGGTAGTGTTGGCAGTCGAGGAAACTGCGCATCTGGAAGCCGTCTCACCGGCACGCATTTGGGTATGCGTCGGCCATTTGGCTCGGAAATTAGGGAGTGTACGCAGCGATCTATGGTTATGAAAAGCGCACCATTAACGTATTGAAGTCGCCTCCGATTACCATATCCAAAATACTATTACATCAACTCCATCAAAATTCACTTGGTCAGCTTGCCGTTTGACCAGCCGAGGCCCGAACTACTTTCAAATATGAATTGATCAGACCATGGCCTAGAGACGATGCTGGCTACACGATCACCCTGCAACAAGCTATCATCTCGCGTCAATACGGGTACTCCAAGGCGTCTTTGTTGATACAGCCGGCGGACAGCTGAATTCCAAGTTGGCATTGACGCCATGCGCGCGACCGAGGCGTCGGACTCCACCGATGCCGCTACCAAGACCCGCTTGAACTCCAATGGATACCGGCAGACGCATGAGCGCCACACACCAATGTATCAGTCGTATCACCGAGCTAGGCCGCGATCACCGCTTTGATCGCGAGCGACGGAGAAATCGCCCCCGCGTTGACGAATAGCGTCTCTGGAAACTTAGCAGTAATGTGGCAGCGAGCCCATCACTACCTATCACATTCAACTTATCGAGAGGTTCCGTATGACTATGCTCTGTATGCGATGGGGGGCGCTGTGCGCCGCAATCTGATCACCGAAAAGGAGTTCCGCACTTTCACTTTTGCTGCGGACTGGGCGGCGCCAAGAAAGGGTTCAACCAGGCGCACCCGCAGGTCGGTAACGTTGGCACGGTGTTCCGCGGCATCGGTGGCGTCGACAACGATCCGGCGGCCATCTGCGATTTCAACAATGCCGGCCCAGCGCAACCGGGTACGGTCCTCTATCTCTTCACCCGTGCGCAGTACATTGCCTTCCATGGCAAAGAGCCCCCCCCCCCCCCCCAGGTTGGCGCGAAGCGATCCCCATCGTTATCCGGCGTGCAGCCGGTTTCGAAAGTCCAAACGTCGTGGTCTCGAGGTGTCCTACAGACTTGAGGGCGCGCTTTTTTCGTTTCGGAGCAGTTACTCTATATATTCTTTTATGCTCTGTCCGAATACCTCTTCGGCAAGAGCGGTTACCTGTTCTGCATTGCCGCTCGCTATCACCTTGCTTATCCAAACATGCGTAGTAGCGATACCATAGCGCTTCTCTAAATAATCGAATAGGGCAAGCGCGGCACCATATCGTCCCGACTCGTTCTCATCGTCCTCCGTATAATCACCCGGACCAAAAGTGAACGGACCAGCGGGAGAGTACGTGGGATCGTTGGCCATTTTTTCCCGATCTTCAGGTGTTAATTGCCGATCGATCGCTTCCTTTTTCACTTGTATTCCGCCCCAGGTCGTCAGATGAGCAGATTTGAGTTGAGAAAACGCAGTCGACAATTCTTGACGTCTTTGTTTAGCAATTTCTGGTTTAATTTGCTGAGTAACGTGCAAGGCAGCCCACTCAGCGTGCCCCTCCAAAAACCATCTTGGTAGCTCGCTCTTGCTACGGGCTTGGCTCAAGTGGACTTCCTCATGAGGCATAGCATGTATTAGAAAATAGACCGACTTATCATCCCATTTTCCATTCGTAAGGACGTTAACCCACCGTAGCTCGTCTTTCTTTCGCGGTGGCGTATATTTTTCATCGGTGGTTACTACCATAGCCGACCAATGAACGTTTCGTCTAGAATCAGGAATAATTGGGGCTAGTAGATCTAAGAGGCCGATCAGGCAACCTGCTTTGATTTTTGCGGCCGCATACAATTTAGGCTCATAGTAAATACGCACAAAATTAGAGGTTTTAAACGACCGAATTTCAAAATATGGCAAATCGCCAAATGCGGCAGGCTTTGAAGTAACGGAAAAAAATCGTTTTTTTGCTTGCGACACGCCATCTGATGCACACGATGCACGGACCACAGAAACATCTTCTTTGAGCAAGGGATCGCTTGAAGCCTCGGGACTAGCTAAAACCACTGCAGAAAAAAACAAGATAGCTAAAGATTGCATAAGATCCCTTTTAACGCGTTTAATCTTCAATTTTATAAGCTCAATTATCCACGACACGGCTGTTCCTGGGTATCAGCGAGGCGGCGTCCCGAAACGCGTACTTTATCATGAAAGAGCTTTTCACCCCATGCATGGACTAGAAATTTTATCATGCAGCCCCTTTTAGACATTCTAGGAGCGCTGGAAATGATGCCGTTAAGACAGGCCAGTCGAATTCTATTTCGCTAGATGTGAATGCTCCCGAGATAGTTGGAATGCATTCCTCCAAAAAGTTTGTTTCGTTGTCGCCGAAGAAATTCTTACGGTGCCTTGCGAACACCCCAACCCGTTAGGAGCTTCCGAGGCAAATCGTATTCATGCGAAACCCATCGAATATGCGATGACTGGCAACGAAGGCATTCACACACTAGCAGTGTGCACGCAGTTCTTATGCGTGTGGCGAGCAAAAATGTGCATCATGGTGGCACCGTTGCTCCAACTTATTTTCCACTTCAATCGACGTCCTTTCGTATCGTTTGACGCTAACACTATCCGTGAAACGGAAGTATGATATTACAAAATTCTGCCGATTTCGAAAAAATACTCAGATACATTTTGTGTCTCCTCACACAAACTCACCAAATATTTCAATATTTAAACGGCACGAGTGGCGGGAGGTTCAACAGTGTGACAATTCACGTATATCTCTATTTCGACACAGTCCTGTTAGCATTGATAATTTCAATCAGTGTTGCAAAAAAACAACTGGATTAGTGAATTTAAAAAATTGCAAAAAATCAGTTGACTCATAGAATGTTTGCATTTTAATATACATTGCCTTTATGGAAATTTGAATTTAAATTCTTTCAAGGTATAAACTTAATTTTTTGGAGAAATTACATGAGTGTATTTAAAAAGGCTGTTGCCGTCATCGCTTTACTTGGTGCTGTAGGCGCCGCATATGCTGCGACTTGCACAGGCTGCAGCTGTGTAACGGTAAAGGGAACCAAGATTTGTGCTTGCAGTAGCTGCGAGGGTCCAAAGTAAATAAGGCAGTAATATAACGCGGCTACCAATCCCGCTGATCTAAAATATGCCTGAATTGTTTATTTTTGCATTTCAGGCATCAATATTTAAGTTGTTTTATAGAAAATATCCCTTCACGGTACGTTATGTCTCTATTTCGCGAGAAATCTATTTGTTTATGTACGTTAGTTATTGGTACATTGTACATACTTATTACAGGTTATATTTCATCGAAGCAGATGGCTCTTGATGAAACGCTTTCTCAACACGGGTTCAACCGTACAATGATTATTTCTGTTGAAAATGGAGCAAGCGAACTTTATGACGATGACGCGCGGAAAGTAATCAATTCTGGTCCTGACGTCTCTGATGGGCCTTTAGCACTGCTTTCCCATGACACGCTATCAAAGATTTTAGCGATGCCTGAAATCGATAGCGTTATGGCGATATCAAGATCGTCATGGCAGCTTAGCACTGGAAATGACTCAAAAGCCGTGGTTGAGGTCTTAAATGTTCCTCCGGTTTTTATGAAGGAATTTAATTTGGGAAATTCTAATGATTTGCTCGCTGGTCAATACTTGCCCAGTAATGCGTTAGCTCGAAAACTACGTCTTGTCGATCACTCGTCCGCGATCGTAAGCATTCCCGATGAGACTATAGCCATGTTGCCGTACCAGATGCGCTCTAGCTTCGATTGGTCGAAAGCGCGATTTTCAGTTTTCGTTCGGAAACAGACCCTAAATCTTGGCTATGATACGTCTTTCTTTGAAAATGTCATTTTCACAACTGGCAAGCAACAGAAAATAAATGTGCCAGGCTTGTTTCTTTTGCCAAAAATAAACGTTCTAGTTAAGTTTAGGGAAGGAGTGAACGTACAAGACGGTCAAATGAATCTAGAAAAAATATTGAAAAATATATCATTGAAAAACCCTAATATGCAGGTTCAAGTAACGCCATTTTCAAAGTATTTTGAGGACGAGATTGGTGCTGAAGTCGTGACGAGTTGGGCAGGCCGATTGCGCTTGGGCTTCTTCACAGTTTCTATAACACTGGTAACGCTACTCATGCTTGTTCGATATAATAGCTTGCGTTATGAAATAGCCTTGCGGCGTGCTCTCGGTGCAACTGTTGGCTATGCAATTTGGCTAAGTATTCGGTCTCTTATAGCCTCGATTTTTATTGGCATGGTATTGGGTAGTATCGTTGGTAGTGTAGTTAATTTCTCTGTCAACTCTGGGAGTTCGATGATATCCCCTAGCAATCTTCTCTCGTTGAGTGCTATAACAGCGTTAGCGATCTTAGTAATCGCGGCGAGTGCGCGGGTGAGCGCAGCTACGAATTTTAGCTCAACTATTCGTTCAAAATTATAATGTCAAGAGCTTTCAAAATTTTCTCTACCACCCTGCTCGTTGTGTTCGCAACGATCGGCTGTACTAAACATATAGACGGTAGCCAAGGGGCAGTAGCTGTCCAGACCGAAGGTGTACAAAACAGGCAGAACTCGATTGATTATCGGGTTCGTGGAACGTGTGTAATTCGTTCTGCAAAAGTCGTACGATTGAAGGCTCAAATCGGTGGAGCTGTAAAAACTGTCGAAGTTGAACAGGGAAGTCGTGTATCAAAAAACCAGATATTGGCAACTATCGATATTGAAGATTTAAAAGTACAAAAGGCGAGAACGGAAATCGAGTTAGAAAAACTCGTAAAAAAAGCGGATCTTTTACGTTTTCAGATTGTAAAAGCTGAAAAAGAGTTCTCTGTTGTCTACGACATGGCGGGTACAGTTAATTCTTACTTACCTCAATATGGAAAGGAGAAAGCCGCACTCGTCGAACGCCGTAATGACTTGGAACAAAATGAGCTGAGTCAAGGATTGTCGCGTCTTGATTTACAAACAATTGACGTTCAAATGAAACGTTCTGTGGTGAAAGCGCCATTCGATGGCGTAATTTTAACTCGATCTGTTGAGCCTGGGATGGTTGTGGGCTCGGGCAGCGCGAGCGTCGGAGGTGGAGACGTTTTGTTTGAAGTCGCGGATCCGAGCATCTTAATAGGAGCTTGTATAGCAAAAGAGTCAGATGCTTTGCGTTTCGAAGTGGGCGCCAAAGCGACAATTCTGGTTGATACGGAGGGTGCACACCCTATCGCTGCAAAGGTTCGTGACGTTTCCCCAGTAATTACTAATGACTCGGGAATTTCCAGACGAGAATTTCGCGTCCAATTTGATCCGGCTTCAACGAAACGGCTTTTACCAGGAATGAACGCTGAAGTTGATTTGGGCGGTTAAAACTTACTACCTGAAAATTAAAATGATTAAATTACGAAAACTTTGCGTTTCTTACAATTCCAGGGAACTTGCTCTTGATCACTTCGATCTAGATATTATGCAAGGCGAACGCGTGGCGGTGATGGGGCCAAGCGGATGCGGGAAATCCACGCTATTGTCCGTATTAGGCGGTTTGTTGCGTCAGCAGTCCGGATCGTATGAGTTTCACGGACATGATCTTCGATCATTCTCACCTGCTCAACTGGCAAAGTTCCGTGGTGAGCAGATAGGGTTTGTTTTTCAGCATTTCGCGTTATTACCTCATTTAACCTTACAAGAAAATTTACAAGTGCCTATTGAGCATTTGAATGTGAGCCGACGTGAAGCATCTTACCGCGCGCTGGAAATGTTATCGAAAGTCGGCATTGAAAATCTCGCAAGGCGATTTCCGGCGGAAGTCTCTGGAGGACAGGCACAACGAGCCGCTATTGCTCGGTCGATCATGCGTAACCCTCCCGTTATATTGGCGGACGAACCCACCGGAAGTTTAGATGATAGAAGCTCGTCTGATGTTTTAGAGCTTTTGAATACGCTTGCTGCGGATGGAACAACGCTGATTGTTGTGACGCACAACGAAGCTGTGGCAGACGCTCTATCACGGACCGTTCGCATTGACCAAGGAAAAATAGTCGGCGTTGCCACCGAAGCGCGATTGTCTGCGTGATATATCAATTATATCTTTACGGCCGGCACGGTTTACGCCGTGCTTTCGGCTTTCCCGCGAGGTCAATCATTGCAATAGTGGCCTGCGGCGCTGCATGGGTCGCGTTGTCCGTGGCGCTAGCTGAACTCAACGCTGTCGAACAATTGTTATCTCGCGCCGGCAGGTTGGATGGATTTCCAAGCTACCACGTTACGGTAAGCAAGATCACGCAATCTAGTAAGGCACATTCCCGCTTGTTACCTGCCGCGCTCATTGATCTAATACAAGTTACCACCCCTGTTTTTGTGCTTCAAACGCGTAATTCAGTGACAGTGGCAGATACCAAAAATTCACATGTATCCTCGGCTGATATGCTATTCGCGTCATCCAAGACCATCGAGCTAATTTCAAGCTCGTCTTTTCCGCGTTGCGCCTTGATACAACCCGGAAAAAGGACAGCGAACACATCAGCCATGTTGGTTGTCGCAACAAATTGGCGATGTGAGTTGGTGCCCTTGCCGGCAGCGCTAGCCTCCCTGGAAGAGGGACGTACTACCAATGCTATCGTATTTCCCCTATCAGCGTTAAGGGAGATCGGCGGAAGAAGGGGGAGAGAAAATATAGTTGCAATATGGTTTGGTCTAGTGAATAAACCTAGTTCTGAATTAATATCATTACTTGAAGGCAACAATAAAAGGCTGAATTTAGACGTCGCACCGATGGGGGGGGGCGTTATCGGTGCCAGTTTTAATTTATCCAATGCAACCAGGGTTTGGATCAGTGTTGCTTCTATGCTTCTAATCGTTGGCCTGGGCTTATACATTCATGGAATTTTTGTTCCCATGAGATGTGAAGCGGCATTGCGCCTCTGTATTGGACAAAGCCGTGCCACCGTCTTCTCTTGGATTCAGATTGATGTGGTATCGCAGCTAATTGCAGCAATTCTATTATCTTCCACAATTGGAGTGTCGACTGTATTTTTACTTGGATGGTCACCTCCTTTGGAAGCCTTATGGATTACTATTTTAGGCGTGACCTTAACCTCTGCGCTTTTGTCATTTTTCGTGTGCTGGTATGTCACCAATAAAATATTTTCCTCTTTTAACGTCATTGGCCTGACTAAATAATTCTTTAAACATTGAACTATCATGAAAAATATTATTATCGCGGTTATTTTCGCAATTTTCAATGGCGCTTTGCCAATTGCTTTAGCCGAAAATATATCAGATGGGTACACCAAAGGGTATATCGAGGTCCCTAAATCATCACATATTATCGAATCCTCAAAAGTGGAGGTTATTGAGTTTTTTTCTTACGGCTGTCCTCACTGTGATGTATTGGATGAGAAGTTGAATGCATGGGTAGCAAAAAATAGTAAAAAAATAGCATTTCGCCGAATTCATGTATTTTTTGGTGAGAATACTGCTCAGCAACAACGCCTATATTTTGCACTCGATTACATGAAAAAGGAGTCTTCTGTCCGAAAGCAGGTTTTCGATGAAATACACAAAAAAAATGTACGGTTAAGTCGATTAGAGGAAATCACGCGATTAGTCAAGGAAAATGGGATAAATGAACAAGAATTTTTAAATGCCTATAATTCCTCGATAGTAAGTAGTCGAGTAAAAGAGGCATCACTCTTTCAAAAATCATTAGGTATACGTAGTATTCCAGCTATTTTGGTCGATCAGAAATTTCTGACCAGGCCCGATTTCTTCCAAATCCCTCCATCAGACAAAAAATCGTGGATTTCAGATTTTTTTAGTACAGCGGCCAAACCAGCGTACAAAACAGACTTCGAGATTGAAGATGCCATGTTTTCCTTACTTGATAAATTAGTTTTGAATCGCACTAAGGCACGCAATCAGTAAGTTTTTTTTAAACGCAATTGTTGGCATAGGAGGAAAGCCAGAAATTAGCATTTAATATGAACTAATAATAAATGACCTGAATTCCAAGCCTACCATTCAGCTTCTATGAACAGTAGTAACAGAGCTCCTTTAAGGAAGTACTGATCGATTCGCTTTCTCATCAAGATTGGCGGGCCAAATGGGGCACTGGCGAACCGCTCAAGCCTATTTTTCCTGCGATTCGGCGCAATGCTTCGCGTCTTTCTGCAAATCAGGATGAACTACGGGATTCGATGACCGTAAAGCGCCTGCCGGCCAGCAGCAGATTGGCAGTAAGCGTCGGCTCTGTCTTCCGATTACAGGATCTATCGCGAGCTAGAACTGAACCTGCGTATCAAGCCACGCCATCTGCTGGTGCTGGAGAAGCCGCTGCCGCTGGCCGTGCCTGCACAAATCAACGAGACCTAGTCGATGGACTTCAGCACGACCAGCTGGCTGATGGCCGTAGCATCCGCTTGTTCAACGTGATTGACGATTACAACCGTGAGGGTCCGATTGTTCAATGTCATCGACGACTACGACCGTGAGGGGCTTGGCATCAAGGTTGATTTCTCATTGCCATCGGAGTGCGCTATTCGATCCCTGGACAGGATCATCGAATGGCGTGGTAGACCTCGAGTCATCCGCTGTGATAACAGTCCGGGTGTTAAGTTGCACTGAAAATTGACCCACTTTCCCCACGAATTTGCAACGGAATCTGACCCACTGTTCGTTTGCGCGCCGAACTGACCCACTCCGTTTGACCCGCTCTCCATTGCCTGGCGAACGCCGCCACGCGGTCGTAAGACCCCTTGAATCCCAATTCGGATAGATCCTCGTGAAGCTGTTTTAAGCTGCGCCGCTGCTTGCGGGATTTGGCCGCCTCGGTCTTGAGCCAGCCTGAGAGCTGGAAGGCGTATGGGTCGATGGCGCTGGCCGATTGACGCTCCGCATAGGCGGGCTCGGTGGTCTCCGAGCGTAAGTAGCGCCGAACGGTATTGCGCGAGATGCCGAGGCGCTTGGCGATTTCCCTCAATGGGACCTGGTCGCGAAGGTGCCAGCGTCTAATGATTCCTAGTAATGCCACGTCGATCACTCCGATCCCCTACTCATTCAGATAAGTAGGATTGTGTGCTAAACGTGGGTCAATTTTCGATGCAAATTATGCGGCTAGGTGGGCCAGTTTTCGGTGCAAATCAACACATGAGAGCAATCTTTCCTTAGCTCTCCGTCCAGGCTAGCGGCCGCCATCTCGCAGCGACGGCTTCGAGATGGCCTTGTCTCAAGGCTGCTTGCTAGCGTCGAGCATCTTGGGCCTCTTGCGACGAAAAAGCACACTCGCCGGAGCTGTCAATGAGGGAAAAAAGGGATGCTCCTTGTCGATCCGAATGAAGAATTGCGGTGGATTGAATCCCTTCGCAATAGCCCGCAAGGCTTCCAGCGAGAGCGGCTCACACAGGGCCTTCACATCCTCCAGAACGAGCACAAAGCCCTCCGCAAGGCCATCCAAGTATCCAAGGAACTCGCTTCTAACCAATCCAGAAACAGAACCAAATTTTCGCCACAGGGCACCAGGAGACGCCGTATGCAGGGCGGCAACCTTCGCCCTCCCCATGAGTACGCCAACAGGCAGAGTCACGTAGATCCAAATGATCGTCCCTGGCTCAACTTTCATGGGCCTGCGACGAAGTTCAATGTGTTTTACCCCATCAAAAATGTTCTTTGCATGACGCGGCGCCAACGATATCAGTATGTGTTCCGAATCAGCCACGAACAAACGCCTCGGTAAGAATTTCGCGTAACTGGGCATCGGTAAGCGCGCGGGTCGTAATCAGTTGAGTCGCGGCTCCACATCCGATACGTTTCAACGTAGTCAAGGGCACCGGGTAAGGAAGCGTAAAAATGTTGTCGAATATCGTCACTGTCTTCATCTTCGATTTTCCGATCTTATCCAGCGTATCAGTCGTAAGCACCGAGTGCTCAAGGCCATCGCTATCGAGCAGGTCGGTCGCTCGAAGATACGCTTCGCGGACGCGCCCAATGGAGACCACAGCGGCGCGACCGCCGTGTTTTGTGGATTCATAAAACAGTATTATCGTTCCTCTCTTGAAGTGCCGCAACGTATTAGGGCCGCTAAGGTAGTGCCTATCTTGGAAGAGAGATGCTGATGCACGGGGCAGCAACGAGCCCTGGGGCGAGCTTCCCAGAAGCTCGTCTGCAAACTTGTTATGAATCGGAGTCAAAACTGCTGGCCTACCTGGTAAGCAGAGCAACGCTGGCGACAGCAACGTCTCAAGCATATCCAACTGCACGTGCGTCTGGTTACCGTTCGGTGTAAGCACTTGGATCGGTTGGTCAACGTTGCGATACGTTGGCGCCGCTGTAGGAAGTTTCAACCCACATTTTGTGGCCAACTCAGCTTGGCCTACCTGCCAGGTAGCACTGGTCAGGACGCTTCCGAGTACCAGTTTGGTGAGGCTACCATGATGCCCTGTACTGTGAAAACCAAAGCTAGCTGCCAGCTCCCTGACATGAGACTGGTTCGGCGGGAACTCAAGCCGAATACTTTGCGATCCCTGAATCGTCAAATTCTCCAGCATGTAAATCAGTAGGATCCGCGTGGCGTTCAACGAGTAAGGCGATGTTTCGTCAACGGCGATTCGTATCGTAAGGGCACCGACGCCGCCTTTTGCAGCCCACGTCGCATAGCCCACCAAGCCACCGTCCTGCCAGACCGCACAGCACGTCGCTATACGTCCCTGAGGATCAATGGGGATCCAACCCGCTGCGATGCTTGAGCCGGACAATGAAAGCTTGGATAGCAAGCCTAGGACAGCCGTTTCATCGCTTTTCCCCACCTCCTGCAGGGCCAATGTGACGTCCTGGCGGGTTTCAAAAGCGGCATTAGCACTTGGGGCATCGCCTTCGATCCGAAATGCGCTTGGCGACACGATTTCGATCGAGTAGCGCTTTTGAATGGCATGAGAAGCCGATAGGATCGCTTCGTCATTCGTTATCAAGCCTGCCAGTTCATGTTGGATAGCAGTCGCGACGTGCCTCAGATCTGAACGGTCGTTGGCAGTAAGTAAGCCGTTCTTGAACCTGTCCGGGAAAATGAGGGCTGCAAGCTCATCCAGGAGTGTCGCCCCTTCCTTGACGTCAAGCAGAGGGAAGGATGGGTAGAGAGAAATATACGCTGCCATTGGATCAGTGCGCCCTACATGCGCGGTTCGCTGGAGCTCTTCACGGATCTCCGAGCTAATTGCCAACCGACAAAAATTTGATCGCTCCGCCTGGAAAAGGCTGGCAGCTTCAGCATGGCGTGGCCGACGGGGCGCCACGTCAAACAGAACATTCAAATCAAGCAAATACAAGGGCACCACATCGACGGGCGAAGTAATCAGGCCCAACGGATTTCCTGCATCAATTCCGCTGGTGGGGAACAACTGAGGCGAAGCGAGCTCGTGGCATCTGACATGTATCTGACGTTTGCGAGTAGCGCCCCCCTTCTCGACACGCTGCACGTAGAAGCCCTGCTTATGCCAGAATTCATTCGATTCGACCAAGTCCTCGGCGACCCGAGCGTAAATGGAAATGAACCCATTCTGAGTAAGCTGAGCACGCAAGTGATCGAGCAGTTGGCTAGCAAGCCCACGTCTCTTAAACTCCGGCAGCGTCAGCATCTGCATTACGTGAGCGCGAGGAGGCTGTGGCCGAAACAGTAGATGCCCTACGTACTGACGCCCAGTCGGCGAACTCTCCACCATCACTAGAAGGCGGTCTCGGACAGCAAAATCGTAAAAGACGTTCTCAGCAAAAAAACCGAGCGCATTGCGGTGAGCATCCGCCGAGCGCACTACCTGTTCAAGAAAGGGGGCGACTTCGGAGTAAAGGCTCAAAATTTCGTATCTGTTTTTGCTGGCGACTATCGGCGTTGTCATAAAAATTCTCGGGGGCGTTATTCAATCAAGACGTGAAATCCACCCTGATCAGTGTGATCTACGGCTCGTAGCCAAGCTGCTCTGCATGGCGCCGCATCAAGCTAACACAAAGGCCGGCAAGCAACACTCACCAATAATCACCACACCCCAAAGATTGACAACTTTAGCGACTGACTCGCCGCGTCACGATAGAATCAGACGCCGGCGCGGGTCCGGGGCGATAATCCCAGTGGGGGAACCAATAAGTTTTTCCTTTCAAAACGACCGAGAAATTGCCTTCGGCATCGGCGGAAATGGACATACCCTTCAGCCCTTTCCCGATCCGGCGGGGCAAGCCATGAAAGTATGCCAGTGATATCGAAATCCATTCTGTCTTGAATTCTTCGTCGCGCCGTTCGCCCTCAAGTAGCGCGACCAATGCAGCCTCAAGTCGCCGACGGCGCATCAATAGTGTTTTTTGCTCGTCCACTCGGATGACGAGGTTCGCCGCATGTTGGCGGTTCATGTAAGAGACGAAGCCAGTAATCGATGCCTTTTGGCCAGGGGCGTTGAGAAGGTAGCGATCTAGTGCTACCTGCTCTGGCAACTGAAAACCATTCTCCTCACAGCTGGCCAAGAGGGATGCAGCAGGGCGTAGAGCCAGACGCACTGTCCGGATGGATACACGACCTGCGCCCACCTTCGACTGGAGCTCGCGACTATATGCGCCCAAGACTCGCCCGGCCGGCGTTCCTGAAGGGAGGGACGCTACTATAACGGCGATGCGGCGCAAATCGGACGCGTCCTCCCGTTCCTGTGCATCGACGACAACCTGCCCAGTTTCGGACATCCAGCGCATTGGAAGCCGAACGCGCCGCAAGCCTTCTGCGGTGAAATAGATGAGGAGCTGCGAGTAGCGCGGGATCTCACCCCAGCGCTTTTCCATCTCATAGAAAAAGGGAAAATAGCCATGGATGGTCAGCGCCGCCTTTTGGGCCGGCACTTGCTCCAAGAGCCACATGCCAAATGCGTGGAATAGTTGCACAAATGTCGAACTTGAAAGCCCCGCCTCATCCAGCCGAAGTCGCTTGAGGTAAGTATCCTTCCAATAGCACTGTTCGCAGGAATTCCCCCGCCCGGCAGGCATGTCCGTGCCACAGCACGGGCACGGAATAATGCCAACCGTGAGGCAGGCATAGCACAGCCGGCGACCTTCTGAGGTAGTTGACAAACGACGATGGCGCCGGCAATCCTGGCAGGTACCGTGATCGGACGGTGCTGGCGTACGTCCGGTTTCCAATGCGCACTGCGCCTCAGTCTGTACAACCGGCACCTCTACCAACGCTGATGGGCGAAAATAGACGGAACAACTGTTGCAAACGGGGCCGAAGTGTGTGATCTTTCCAATCTTATATTCGCTCTTCCCGCAACGTGCACACGGAGCACTTTTCATGCAGTCGCGGCAAATTGCCTCCAAATTGCTCTTCGGCAGACGGGCAAGGACGCCGCACTGGGCGCATTGGCGCCGTTCGAATACGCGTTGATAGCAGGTCCCGCAGAAACGCTGTCCTGCCTCGACGCGATGCGCCCTCATCATCCCTCTGCCGCATTCGTCACATAGCTGTTTTAGTGCTTGATCGCTGTTCATGAAGCCCGTCGCATCTTACGTTGTAGGCGTGCCCATTTATACAATACAGTCTGCCGAGACATCGGTGCTGGAGTTGAATTTCCTTTTGTCTTGCGTGAACGGACCAGCTGCGGAATCTCGTGCACGAGACTATCGATGTGGGGCGGCAGCGATCGCCACCTCTGGCGCAGCGACGTATCATTCATCGACTCGGCTATTACGGCACTGCGAAGCTGTTCAGGCCCTGCCCCGATGAGTGCTCCGACGCTTTCGAGAAACCCAGAGCGCTCCAAAGTCGGTAGCATTTCGAAGCCAAGACCGGTGACTGGCGGGCGCAAGCGGGACACGCTTGGATCCACAACAGCAAGGCATCTCCCGAGACCTGAATCTTGATGCCTGACCGCGCAACGCAATAGCATCAGAAAATAGCGCGCGAGATGAAACCATTCCTTTGCCTGCACCCGATGGGCCCCATAACTTCCTGCTCCAGTGAGTGCCACCTGGTCAGCGCACTTCTGAAACGCAAGCGCGGCATCGGCGGCTGACAGCGCCAGGCAGTGTCGAATATCTCCCTTGCAGTTCGCGCAAGAGGTCATAACAGCGGCAGCCGTTAGCCGATTCGGTTCGATCGGAAGTTGGCAATGGCAGCATCGATCGCGCAGGCTCACTTTGTGAACGGCGCAGCATGTGTGCCACGCCAATCGCCAATGTAGGCGAAAATACGGTCGAACATCATTGGCCAGGCAAAGGGAGCAGTACTGCAAACCGCCACGTCGCTTCCGGTTACGAGATCCCAAGGCGAGTATCCAGTGCCAGATCCCGCTGGCGGCCTCCGGCTCCAGCCCAGTCACCACGGCGATCGGCAGAAGCGATGCTGCCCTGAGCGTGGCCGCATCGATGCCTGACTCACGAGCGAGTGTATTCATGCGCTCATCGTTTATGCCTCGGTCCAAGTCAATCGTCCATACGCGCCACTTCGGCCACAGATGCCCCGCAAGAACTAGCGGGTCAACGCCTTGCGCTAGCGCCGCCCGCACGAGCCACATGGAGAACAGTTCGTCGGGTGCGAGCGCAACTGGAACAGGCCAGCGACTCACTACCCGACCAGTTCCCGGATGCCACGTGTGGGCCGTAACCATGCTTTGCTTTCAACGATGGACTTGTCTATGTGCTCCTTGCCCGACTTGATCGCCTCGCCGGCGCATTCAACCAACAGTCGATGCAAGTTGCCCGTATTTCCTTCGCATATCGTATGGAGCAATTTCGCTATCTCGGGCGAATGCAGGTTCGAGCGCTGCTGCAATGGCAAAACTTTTTCAAACCCGGCCAGCAGCCGCTGAAAGTCGGAATTCAGTTCCCACAGAGGCAAGCTCAACACATCGAACCGGCTTGCGTGCTGGGGGTCGCTATGCAGCACGCGCACCGCTTCACGCGTACCAACCCCCACGATCGGTATGGCCAGCTCGTTGCACATGAGCTTGATGGCGTTCATTACCTCGCGCTGTTTGACAGGAGAACCCGTCAGCAATGAGTGCATCTCGTCAATGATGAGCATCCGCACGTGGCAGGACCGGAACAAATGAATAGCCTGGTATCGCAGTTTCGACGTCGGATCCGTTGCACGATAGGGCGCAAAAAATTGCTCGAGGATAGAAATGTACAAACCCTTTTCGTCCGCGCTCGGCGGCGCCTCGGCAACAATGATGGGTTTCACCGGCTCAGCCTCTTCGTTTACGTATCCTTGTCCGCACAGGTGCCGAAATCGCTCGATGATCGTGGTCTTGCCGTTGTTAGAGTCCCCAACGATCAGTAAATTCGGCATTCGGGGCCTGCTCGGCTTGAGAAGAAGCCCTTGCAAGGTATCGAGAATGTGTTGGGCGACCTTATGGCCGATCCATCGAGGATGATCTAGGAAGCTCAAGCGTTCCGCATCGGTCAGTGCCATCACATGCCGAAAGTCAGGATGGATATGTTCGTAGTTACTCATGCGATATCTCCGAAATCTTGTATGTCGCCGTCGAGCAGATCATCTATCCCCATCGGCGCCAATGGATTTGATGGGAGCGAGGATGCGGGTAAAGGTTGAGCGGGCGAAATCTTTTTGGCATGCTCTTTCCGGCGTTGGGCCTGCCGCCGCGCGGTCTTGGTCTTTTCCATCGCCTCGTCCACACGGCTACGTAGTTCCGTGATGGCTCGGAGAATCTGGTGTTCGTCCACGCTCGCAATACCTTCTTGCTTGAGCTTATCCCGCGCCTGCTGATATTCCCAAATGCTCATGGACGGCAGCGCCAGGTCGGCCAGAGGTATCTTGTAATAGTGCTTTAGCAACGGATCGAAAAACCATATCGTGCTGATGTCGCGTGGGTCTCGCCGGAAGACCAAATCCTTCTTTTTCTTCGTCTCTGGATCTTGAGCATTGATCCATGGCCGTAACGCCTCGGCATAGTAGGTGAGACCGTCAATAGTCACGCCGAACGTCTGCACCGTGCGGCGGAAGAAAGGCAGAAAATCCAGCAGAATGGTCAGGCTGTTTGTGGGTCGCGGCGGCACACCCACACCGTGAATCTCGGCGTTGCCGAATATCCCAATCTCCCATTTGCGTGTTGGCGTCAAACCAATCGTAGTGTGCAGACGGCGGTGATAGACCTTGCAAATGAGCGTCACCAGCCACTCTTCGAACTCGGACTTCGTCATGGTCGCGTGCTTTTCCGAGTCGTACCCATCTCTGTCCTTGACCGACGAGAACGTCGTGCCGGGCAAGGCGTGGATCTCCCGCGCTAACGTGCCCAGCATGCGTTCAATATGTCCTCCGTACCGGGGTTGCTTCACTGGCCGGAATTCCAGGCTGATACCGTACATCAGACAGGATTGCTGGAAATTATTCGAACGGAAATCGGCGCCATTGTCGACGTGGATTGTCTTGGGAACTCCCCACACCGGCCATTCAGCCTCAACCTTGTGCAGCAACATCCAATCCTCTTTTGGAAGGATCGAATGCGCCACACACATGGCAACCGATGTCTCGGATGGGGGGTCAAACGAAAGGTAGTAACCTGTAACCATCCGGGAATGGACGTCGATCGCAAGCGTGATCCAGGGACGCCCTATCGGTTTCCTAAAAACGTCGTCGACTAAAATGATGTCGGCGGGCGTATGATCAATCATCATCACTGCCAGAGGGAAGTCAGCGTGTGGAAAGGCACCCGGCACTGGAAAAAACTTATTCTTGGCCTGCTCCTTATAACCCCGTCCCCGTAGTTGCTCTTTCTCCGCAATTCGAGAAATCCGTGCGCGGACGGTGGAAGCACTTGGTGCCTTGACCCCCTTGGCCTGACAGGCTCGCAGAACTTCTAGTACTGTTTTCTGAGCAGTCGGGCGCTGCGGTGTCAGGTAAAAGTCTCGAATGACTTGCTCGATCAGGGCGTCAGTCTCCGACCCAATACGGCTATTGCCGGCTTTCCACCCGCGCTTTTGCGGAATTAGTGCCGTCGCTACCCCATATGCGTTGTACCGTTGAAGCCAACGATATAGCGTCGCCGGGTCGATTCCAAGTTCGGCTCCGCGCAGCTCGACATCTTCCCGCCCAATATGCATTCTGCCCAGCAGTGGCTTAATGGCCGCTAGGCGCTCCTGAGCAATGCGCCAGTCTTCATCGGCGATCTCGGCCATATCCACGCCGGACGGCTGCTCACCTTGTCCATCTCGCGTCAATGGCCGTAGGTCTCCAATCCGCAGGGCAGTGCTACGGCCCGTCGCCACGTCCACTCCGATCAAGGATTCGAAATCGAGCACCTGCGCAATGCGGTACACGTCTGCGGCCCGGCGCACTAGCATCCCGACACTCACGTCTACGCGGTCACGGACGGGTTCAAAGGCATCGTTGGGCATCAAAGCATCAGTATCGTTAAACATGCGGGATCCACACTTGAGTGAATTCATTGAGAGGTTGCGATATGTCACAGTCAAGGCGCCGCGCCGCAAGCAGTGACCATAGATGCGCCACCCCTTCACCCCGATATATCCCCATGAAGTGCCGTGCGAGTAGGTAATGTATTGGCGTCGCGCCCATCTCCTGTACGCTGGAAACAACAGCTTCGCTATCTGCAGGCGCAAAGGACATGCGCTTGTAGCGCTCCAGAAACCTAACATTCTCCAAAACCTTGTCGCGAATTCTCGATTCATCGACAACATGAAAAATCCAGCCCTGGGCGATCGCATAGCGGCGTGCGGCTTTCCACTTCGGCAGCCATTCTCTCCAATTTTTTCGCCAATCGGCCTCGGGCTTCACCTCAACCAACACAGGCTTCGGATAGTTGCAATAGTCCTTGCCGCCGAGCTTGTAGTACACGAGGAAATCCGGCGTGTAGATGTAGCTTTGGCCATTTTTTCCAATGAAGGGTATTTGGACTGGCTGAGGGATCACGTCCAAGACATCTGTAAAGAATTCGGCCCTGAGAAGAAAGTCCCTTTCGAGCGTCGATTCGAACGGTATAGACGACTCTCCACGGAACGGATGGACACCCGAGACGCTACGGCGGGTGGGTTTGATCTTTCGCGTCTGTCGCGGCATGGCCTCGTCGCAGTTATTTCGATTCATTTCGGGGTCAGTCGCATCTAATTTCTGATTTATTGTCGCAGAATTTTCCAAAATTGAATCCTAAGTAACTGAAAATTTGGGCCAAGTGTCGCAGTTATTTAAGAATATCACAGCGGCAACGTGCCGCGCCCGGGAGAAATCTCGCTGGCACACTGCGGTGTGCTATTTCTCGATGAAATCGCCGAATTCCAGCGCCGGGTACTCGATGTCTTGCGCCAGCCCATGGAATCTGGCGTCATCAGCATTTCGCGCGCGGCCCGCCAGGCCGAATTTCCTGCCCGCTTTCAGTTGATCGCCGCCATGAATCCCTGCCCATGCGGCTATCTGGGCCACCCTTCCGGACGCTGCCGCTGCACACCGGACGCCGTGCTGCGCTATCACAGTCGCCTGTCCGGCCCGCTGCTCGACCGTATCGACCTGCAAATCGAAGTGGCCGCCATGCCGCCGGCGGCGCTGGGGCGGCACGCAGGCGCAGGCGAATGCACACAGTCCATCGCCACGCGGGTCGCAGCAGCCTTTGCCCTGCAACTGGCACGCCAGGGGAAAGCGAACCAGCGCTTGAGCAACATGGAAATCGAACAGCATTGTTGCCTGGAAGCGCATGGTGAACAGCTGCTGCATGGCGCCATGTCGCGCCTGCACTGGTCAGCGCGCACTTACCACCGGGTACTGCGCGTGGCGCGCAGCATTGCCGACCTGGCGGGCAGCCCCACGATCACGCAACCGCATGTCGCCGAAGCGATCCAGTACCGGCGTGTACTGCCTGAAATATAAGGCGACCAGTGAAAGCCACGCGTGCGCGATTGCGCGTGCCTGATGGCACTGCTACCATCTGCTGATGAAAAAACCATCACTTGCCCTCTTCCTGGCCGTGCTCGCGACAGCTTGCACGCTGTCCGCCTGCAGTCCGAAATTCGACTGGCGCGACTATCGCAGCCCCGACGCCCAGTTCACAGCCCTGTTTCCAGGCAAGCCAGCCGTGCTGACACGCGAGATTGATCTCGATGGCAAGAAAGTCAGCCTGACCATGACAGCAAGCGAAATCGACGGCAGCACCTTTGCCATCGGCAGCGCGGTGCTCGACAGCGCAGAACAGGCGCAAGCGGCCCTGCCCGCCATGCAGACAGCCCTGTTGAAAAATATCAACGGCACCGTTCGCAGCGAAAAGACCGCATCAGCGGCCAGTAGCACTGCTGCCGGAACGCAGCAGCGTACTTCGCTCAGCATCGAGGCCAGCGGCACGCAGCAAGGCAAGCCTGTCTTGCTGGTCGGCCGTTTTGTGGCACAGGACAAGCACATCTTCCAGATCATCATTCTCGGTGAAGAACGCAAGCTGTCGCGCGACACCATCGACACCTTCATGGACTCCGTGAAACTGGATTGAGACTTAATGATCGCTTAAACGGATGTTTTGACCGTAAGCAAGCTCTTGTAAATACGTACGCTGTCCAACAGATAGCCCTATCCGGCTCGCAAATGCGTCATCCGGGCAATCGGACGGCCTGTGCGATATTTCAAGTCGTGATATTGTTTCGACACTAACAACAAGTTTCAGAAAGCGCTTATGTTGATCTCATTCAAATCCAAATCCTCGCCTGAAGTGCTGATGTATCAGGAACACGCCCAGCGTATCCTCGACATTCTGCACAAGAACCCCACCCGCGGCGTCATCACGCCAGCGGAAGCGGGCGATGCCCTGGCCTTGCTGGAAAAAGAAGTCGCGGAAAGCAAACTGCATCCGGAGAACGACATCGAACACGATGCCCATACGCCTGAATCGCTGGAAGATGGTGAAACGGGCGCACATGCGCGCGCACAAAAAGTGCATTTTTCGCAGCGCGCCTATCCACTGATGGAAATGCTGCGCGCGGCCAAGGCTGAAGGCGAAAGCATCACCTGGGGCATCTAGTGCGATGAATGCTGCAGACGAAAAAAAACCCCGCACCTAGCGGGGTTTTTTTATATAACAAGCCTGACGATAACCTACTTTCACACTGGTTGCAGCACTATCATCGGCGCAAAGTTGTTTCACGGTCCTGTTCGGGATGGGAAGGGGTGGGACCAACTTGCTATGGTCATC
>NZ_JBNYXS010000038.1:0-44206 GCF_051380775.1 Janthinobacterium pasteuri
GTTTTCCACTGGGCTGGCTGCATGGAAGACTCCCGTTTGTCTGCTATGTACCGTCAGACAGCAGGGCCCCAGGAAAATTCTCGGAATTCCCCTACTTATCGGGGACAGAGCCAAAAAGAACGCCTGCGCCGGAGTCCGGTGCAGGCGTTCTGTCTTGCCAGGTGCCGTCAGGCCCGTTTTATTTGAGCTGCTCCAGCAGGAAGGTGTAGGTCAGCGCCCACATCAGCGCCTGCTGGTCGTTGTTGGCGGCGCCTGCATGACCGCCTTCCGTGTTTTCCCAGTACAGCACGTCGTGGCCTTGCTCCTCCATCTTGGCCACCATCTTGCGCGCATGGCCAGGGTGGACCCGGTCGTCGCGCGTCGATGTGGTCAACAGCACGCGCGGATATTTTTTATCCTTGAAGACGTTCTGGTACGGCGAGTACTTGCTGATGTAGGCCCATTGTTCCGGCACGTCCGGGTCGCCGTACTCTCCCATCCACGAGGCGCCCGCCAGCAGCTTGTTGTAGCGGCGCATGTCGAGCAGCGGCACCTGGCTGACGACGGCGTTGAACAAATCGGGACGCTGCACCAGCACGGCGCCCGTCAGCAGACCGCCATTGCTGCCGCCCATGATGCCCAGGTGGCGCGGGCTGGTGACCTTGCGCTTGATCAGGTCTTGCGCCACGGAGATGAAATCGTCATACGCGCGCTGGCGGTTTTCCTTCAGCGCCGCCTGGTGCCAGCGGGGGCCGAATTCGCCGCCGCCGCGGATATTCGCCAGTACATACACGCCGCCTTTTTCCAGCCAGGCCACGCCCGTGGTGCCACTGTAGCTTGGTTTCAGCGACACTTCGAAGCCGCCGTAGCCATATAGCACGGTGGGGTTGCGGCCGTCGAACTTCGTCTTCTTGCCCATGATGGCGAAATACGGCACCTTGGTGCCATCCTTCGACGTCGATTCGAACTGCTCCACCTTGTATGGCGCCGCGTCGTAGTAGGCGGGCAGGGACTTGATCTTTGTGCGCTTGTCGCTTTGCGCCGTGGCCAGGTACAGGGTGGTGGGGTTGAGGAAGTCCGTCACCGTCAGGAAGTACTGGTCCGAGTCGACCGGATCGAGCGCGCTGACGGCCAGGGTGCCCAGTTTGGGCGCATCGACGGCGCGGCGCTGCCACTTGCCGTTCACGTGGCGCAGTTCCGTCAGGCGGTTCTTGACCTTGTCCAGGGTCGTCACGAGGATGGCTGATTTCGTTGGCGTGACATTGTCCAGCGAAGACGTGGCCGTGGGCGCGTACAGCACTTCCAGCTCTTGCTTGCCTTCCATGAAGGCCTTGAAGTCTGTGGCCAGCAGGGAGCCTTGCAGGTAGGTCTTGCCGTTCACTGTCCAGTCCGAGCGCAAGGTGATGATCAATTGATCACGCACTGTAAACACGGTGGCGTCATCCGGTTTCGGCACTTTCTTCAGGCTTGCACCGTCGCGCAAAAAGGTTTCGCCGCTGTAGAAATCGATTTGCCGCTCGATGAACTGGTGCTCGTGGCCGGGCGTGAAGTCCTTGTAGGCGCCGGCGCTCAGGTCGTCGGCCTTGGCTTCGTACAGTGTTTGCGCCTGCGCCAGCGGCGTGCCGCGCTGCCACTGCTTGATGATGCGCGGGTAGCCGGAACTGGTCATCGTGCCGGGGCCGAAATCTGTGGAGACGAACAGGGTATCCTGGTCGATCCAGCTGGCGCTGCCCTTCGCTTCCGGCAGGCTGAATCCGCCGTCGACAAAGGCGCGTTTTGCCACGTCGTATTCGCGCACCACCTTGGCATCTCCGCCGCCGCGCGACAGGGAAATGAGGCAGCGTTCGCCCTTTGGATACAGGCAGGACGCGCCGCCCCAGACCCAGTTTTCATGCTCGCCGGCGGCCAGCTGGTCGAGGTCGATTACGGTTTCCCAGGTCGGTTCGGCCAGCTGGTACTGCGCCAGCGTGGTGCGGCGCCAGATGCCGCGCACATGCTGGGCGTCGCGCCAGAAATTATAGTAATACTCGCCTTCCTTGCTGACGTAGGGAATGCGCTCCTTTGAATTGAGGATGGTTTTCAGGCGCGCCTGCAGGGCCGGGAAGCCGGGCCGGGCTTCCAATTCCTTGGTGGTGACAGCATTGTGCTGTTTGACCCACGCCAGCGGCTTGTCGCCGAGGACTTCTTCCAGCCACAAATGGGGATCGGCCGGCGCAGTGGAAGCGGCGGGTGCGGGTGCTTGTGCATGGGCGATGCCCGCTGCGGCCAGGCCGAGCAGCATGCTGCTGGCAAAGGTACGATATGACGTCATGTAGGGTTCCTGGTTGGTCCGATGGAGGCCGCGTTGCAGGCAAAACGGCGCAGCCATGGTGCCATGGATTGCTGTAAGGAACCAGTGTCTATGGACGACTACTTAAAAAATAGCATGCTTTTCCAATATTGTTTGCTGGAAAAGGGCAAGGCCGTATAGTCTGCGGCACATGGTGTACCAGTTCTTGCCGTTGCCGTTCCCTGATCCGCGGCGTTCACGGCAACTGATTGACCCACACGGGCGCCGACCAGACGATGTTGCCATCGTCCTGCGTCAGGCGCGCGTAATAGAAATGGGGGCCGGGCGCGGGCGTGACGGTGGTCTCGGCCTGGTCCGATATGGGGGTGACTGAGCCGTTGCCGCCCGGCACGCCGTGCAAGATGGTGACGGCGGCCGCTTGCCGCCCCGCGCTATTGGTGAAATGGATGGCCAGGTGCAGCGGTCCCCGGTTCTCGAAGCGTTCACCCATCAGCCTGCCATTCGCCGTGAACAGCAGCTGCGCATGCTTGTCCATGGTGGCGAAGACGCGGCGCGCGCGCAGCGCTGCGAGGAAACTGTCGCGTGACACGGGCATGCCGGCGGCCGGGCTGGCCACCAGCACGGCCGTGCGGTTGCCATACGCCGCGCCCCAGTTGGCGCAGTGGTTATCCTGGTTGCTGCTGAAGGCCACATGGTAGCCGCCCGCCAGGACCCGGTTGCAAGCCGCTTCGTAATTGCTGCGCCGCGTTTCCGATTCGTCGTCGTTGGTGGAAAAGGCGGAAGTATTCATCACTTCGCACAGCACCATGGCCGCGTCGCCGTCCGGCGTGTAGCCCAGCGGCTGGCCGTCGACGAGAAACTGCCCCGCATAGGCAGGGTGGTTGAATTGCCCGATCCAGCCCTTTTCGCGCATCAGCGCGTACAGGCCCGCATAGTCGCCCTTCGGCGTTTCCACGTCGGCCAGCAGTTCGCCGCTGGCATTTCTTTCCCAGCCCAGCAACTGTTCGCTGTTGACAATGTTTACATGGCCGCCCTTGTTGATGACGCCCCATTCCATGCCGTACAGGGCCAGGAATCCCGGGTGGGCAGCCGTGTAGGCGGCTGCTTCGGCCAGGCCCGTCTGGTACAGGGCCTTGGCTTCGGCAGGCACGGCGGCGGTGTTGGTGCCGTCCGAGCCGTCATACATATGGTTGTGCTCGGATGTCAGCAGCGCGTCGAGCCCATGTTGCTGCGCGTAGACATACGCGTCGATGGGGCCGAAGGGCGCCGTTTGCGGTTCCTGCGCGCCACGGCAAGCGTCCAGCGCCGCGCCGCCGTCGCTGTGGCGCGTCTGGCTGTGCAGGTTGGCGTAGACGATGCGGTAATCCACCTGGCCATCCAGGCTGGACAGGTGTTGTTGCAGTCCCACCTGGAAGGCTGGCACTCTGAGCGCCGTGCCGCGTCCCCGCTGCACCTGGATGTGCCATTGCTGTTCCACCTGCGTCTCCTGTGGCGTATTGGCGTCCGCCACGGCCAGCAGGCGCAACTGGTACAAGCCGTCAGGAACCCGCGCGCGCCGTGCGCGCGTATCGACGGCGGCGCGGCCATCCCAGGGCAGGGCCAGGCTGACGCCACCGGCCACCAGTTGTTTGCTTCCCGACCAGCGCCGCAGCACGGCGCTTTGCGGGCCAGGGCCGGACAGTGTCAATGTCCAGCGCACCGCATGGGTGCGGCCCTCGTCCGGATAGACTAGGCGGATAAGAAACGTACGTGCCTGCGTGGCACTTTCAGCGCGCGCAGCGCGGAAGGGCGCAACGACGGTGGCATCGAGTTCGCTGTGTTCCTTCGGCCCTTGCGCAGCAGCAGTGTTGCTCCACGTAATGAGCAACACGCCGGCGCACACGCAAGCGAGCCATGGTGGCCAAGGTGACCAAGGTGACCGTAAGCGGCGGCGCAGTGTCTTGACCATCGTGGCCTCCCGCGACTGCATCAGATGGTAGTTAGACAAGAACTGCCACGTACTGGTTCTCGCATGCACCAGCAAGTGGCGTGCTTGCACCGTGATTGGCCATGATCTGGCGCAAAGTCCTTGCGAATGGTGCTGCGTGCCCCTCACGGTAGCTGGCACGGCGCTTGCTCAACAGAAGGTACGGATCAACGGCGATCCCCTGAATAAACGCACAACGGTCCAACGACGGACCACATGGACAACGGCGTCCGCTCTGGCTGATTTTTTTCATCGGCGGGGGCGGGCGCCGTTTTTGTTTGCATTTTTGTTATTTTCGGGATACTTCGGGAACCTATCATGGCCAGCCAAAAAGCAACGCGCATCGCGCTCTTCTCCCTCGCCACGCCGCCCATGCGGGCATTCCACCTGACGTGGATGGCATTTTTCGTGTGTTTCTTCGCCTGGTTCGCCTGTGCGCCGCTGATGCCTGTCATCAAGGGCGAGTTTGGACTTTCCCTCGCGCAAGTGGCGAATATCAATATCGCGGCTGTCGCCATCACCATCCTCGTGCGCCTGATCGTGGGGCCATTGTGTGACCGCTACGGCCCGCGCAAGACGTATACGGGTTTGCTGCTGCTGGGTGCCATTCCCGTGCTGGGCGTGGCCGCTTCGCAAAGTTATGAAAGCTTTCTGTTCTTCCGCCTGGGCATTGGCGCCGTCGGTGCCAGCTTTGTCATTACGCAATATCACACCTCCGTGATGTTCGCGCCCCGCGTGGTGGGAACGGCGAATGCGGCAGCTGCCGGCTGGGGCAATGCGGGTGGCGGGGCGGCGCAGGCGCTGATGCCGTTGCTGCTCGGCGCCGTGCTGATGCTGGGCGTGTCCGAATCGCTGGGCTGGCGCATCGCCCTGCTGGTGCCGGGCGTGCTGATGCTGGTGATGGCCGTGCTGTACTGGCGCTATACGCAGGATTGCCCCGAAGGAAATTATTCAGACTTGCGCAAGGCTGGCGTGGCCATCGAGGGTGGCAAAGGTGGTGGCAAAAGCGGTGGCTGGGCCAGCTTCAAGGCCGCCAGTTCCAACTACCGCGTGTGGCTGCTGTTCGTCACCTACGGCGCCTGCTTCGGCATCGAGATTTTCATCCACAACATCGCCGCCGTGTACTACGTCGACCATTTCGGTCTGTCCCTGAAATCGGCGGGTCTTGCCGCCGGCAGCTTCGGCTTGCTGGCCCTGTTTGCCCGCGCCCTGGGCGGCTGGATGTCCGACAAATTGGCCCTGCGCGGCAACCTGAACAGCCGCGTGACCCTGCTGTTCATGCTGATGATAGGCGAAGGCGTGGGCTTGCTGTGGTTTGCGAAAGTCGACAGCGTCACCTATGCCATCATCGCCATGCTGGTCTTCGGCCTGTTCACTCACATGGCTTGCGGCGCGACCTATGCGCTGGTGCCCTTCATCGACAGTAAGGCGCTGGGCGGCGTGGCCGGCATCATCGGCGCGGGTGGCAATGTGGGCGCCGTGGCGGCCGGTTTTCTGATGAAGGGCACGGGCGATATCCGCCAGACCCTGATCATCTTGAGCGCGCTGGTGGTGATCTCGGCCCTGTGCGCCATCGCCGCCCGTTTTACGGGGCTGGCGGCGGAACCGAACATGGCCGCGGCCTGAGGAGAGCAGCATGAACCACCCCTTGAAGATCGTCGTCCTCGGCCATGGCATGGTCGGGCATAAATTCCTCGAACGGCTGGCATTGGAAAATGCGCCGCACCTGCATGTCACCGTGCTGTGTGAAGAGCCGCGTCCCGCCTATGACAGGGTGCACCTGTCCGAATTTTTCAGTGGCAAATCGGCCGAAGACCTGTCCTTGGTGGTGCCCGGCTTTTTCGACAAGGACAACGTCGTGTTGAAGCTCAATGCGCGCGCCGTGTCCATCGACCGCGTGGCGAAAACCGTTACGGCCAGCACGGGCGAAGTGCTGGCCTACGACAAACTGGTGTTCGCCACCGGCTCCACGCCGTTCGTGCCGCCGCTGCCGGGCAAGGAGCGCGATGGCTGCTTCGTCTACCGCACCATCGAAGACCTGGAAGCCATGCTGGCCTGGGGCGCCAAGTCCACCACGGGCGTGGTCATCGGCGGCGGGCTGCTGGGCCTCGAATGCGCGAAGGCCTTGCGCGATTTGAAGCTCGATACTCACGTGGTGGAATTTGCTCCGCGCCTGATGGCCGTGCAGGTCGATGAAGGCGGCGCGCGCATCTTGCGCCGCAAGATCGAGGAACTGGGCGTGACCGTGCACACGCAAAAGAACACCCTGGCCATCGTCGACGGTGTAGCGGCCACGCACCGCATGCAGTTTGCCGACGGCAGTCACCTGGAAGCGGACATGATCGTCTTCTCGGCGGGTATCCGCCCGCGTGACGAGCTGGCGCGCGCCTGCGGCCTGGACGTGGGACCACGCGGCGGCATCGCCATCGACGACAGCTGCGTCACCTCCGACCCCGATATCTACGCGATAGGCGAATGCGCGTTGTGGGGTGGCTTGATCTTCGGCCTGGTGGCGCCCGGCTATGACATGGCGCGCATCGCGGCACGCCACGTGTTGCAGGAGGAAGAGGGCGAAGCCTCGTTCAAGGGCGCCGACATGAGCACCAAGCTCAAACTGATGGGTGTGGACGTGGCCAGCCTGGGCGACCCGCACGGCAATGCGCCCGGTAGCCGCTCCTACCAGTTCATGGACGAGCGCAAGCAGATCTACAAGAAGATCGTCGTCTCCGATTGCGGCAAATACCTGCTGGGCGGTGTGATGGTGGGCGACGCCAGCGAATACGGCACGCTCTTGCAAATGATGCTGAATAAAATCGAGCTGCCGGCATCCCCAGAATTCCTGATCCTGCCGCAGGCGGACGGCCAGCAAAAGGCGGGCCTGGGCGTGGACGCCTTGCCCGATGTGGCGCAAATCTGCTCGTGCAACGACGTCTCGAAAGGCGCGCTGTGCGCCGCCGTGGCCGATGGCGCGACGACGATAGGCGCGCTCAAAAGCTGCACTAAGGCGGGCACGGCCTGCGGCGGCTGCGTGCCGCTGGTGACGCAGATCATGAAGGCGGAAATGCAGAAGCAGGGCCTGGCCGTCAACAACCACGTGTGCGAACACTTTGCTTACTCGCGCCAGGAATTGCACCACCTGGTCCGCGTCGGCAAGATCCGCAGCTTCGGCGCGCTGCTGTCCGCGCATGGCCAGGGTCTCGGTTGCGACGTGTGCAAGCCCGTGGCAGCAAATATCCTCGCTTCGTGCTGGAACGATTTCGTCCTGTCGCCCGTGCATGCCAGCCTGCAGGACAGTAACGATTATTTCCTGGGCAATATCCAGAAGGATGGCACCTACTCCGTCGTGCCGCGCATGCCGGGCGGCGAAGTGACGGCAGACGGCTTGATCGCCGTGGGCATGGTGGCGAAGAAATACGGCCTGTACACCAAGATCACGGGCGGCCAGCGGGTCGACCTGTTCGGCGCGCGCATCGACCAGTTGCCCGCTATCTGGGAGGAATTGATCGCGGCCGGCTTCGAGTCGGGCCACGCCTACGGCAAATCCTTGCGCACGGTCAAATCATGCGTGGGTTCCACCTGGTGCCGCTACGGCGTGGCCGACAGCGTGGGCTTCGCCATCCGCCTGGAAAACCGCTACAAGGGCTTGCGCACGCCGCACAAGATCAAGTTCGGCGTCTCCGGTTGCACGCGCGAATGTGCCGAGGCGCAGGGCAAGGATATCGGCCTGATTGCCACGGAAAAAGGCTGGAATCTGTACGTGTGCGGCAATGGCGGCATGAAGCCGCGCCACGCGGAACTGCTGGCATCTGACCTCGATGAGGACACGCTGGCGCGCTATGTCGACCGCTTCCTGATGTTTTACGTGCGCACGGCCGACCGCCTGCAGCGCACCAGCGTGTGGCGCGACAATCTGGAAGGGGGTCTCGATTATCTCAAGCGCGTCATCATCGACGACAGTCTGGGCATCGCCCACGAGCTGGAAGCGGACATGCAGCACGTGGTCGACACCTATGCATGCGAGTGGCAGGAAGCCGTCTCCAGCCCCGCCGTGCGCCAGCGTTTCCGCCACTTCGTCAACAGCGAGAAAAACGATGAAAACGTGGTATTCGTGGAAGAGCGGGGCCAGATCCGGCCCGCCACGCCCATCGAACGCCGCACCACTGTGATCCCCATCCTTGCCGTGGAGGCGTGAAGCATGAATGCGATGAATGAACTGACCGGCGCCAGCGCCGACAACTGGGTGGCCATCTGCCCCTTGACCGACATCGTGCCCGACACGGGCGTGTGCGCGTTGCTCAATGGACGCCACGTGGCCGTATTCCGCATCGGCGATGCCGCGCCGCGCGTGTACGCGATCGACAATGTCGACCCGAACGCGGGCGCCTCGGTGCTGTCGCGGGGCCTCGTGGGCAGCATCGGCGAGCGCGTCGTTGTCGCCTCGCCCATCTACAAGCAGCATTTCGATCTGGCCAGCGGCGAGTGCCTGGAAGCGCCCGAGCATTCGGTCGCCTCCTGGCCCGCGCGCGTGTTTGCGGACATGGTGTGGGTGGCCATATGAACCCGCCAGCCAAGGCAACTGCGCGCCCCTCGCTGGTGGTGGTCGGCAATGGCATGGCCGGCATGCGCACGGTCGAGGAACTATTGAAACTCGCGCCGGACCTGTATGACATCACCGTGTTCGGCGCCGAGCCGCATGGCAATTACAACCGCATCCTGCTGTCTCCCGTGCTGGCTGGCGAAAAGACGGTGGACGACATCATGCTGCACACGCGCGACTGGTATGCGCACAACGGCATCACCCTGCATGCGGGCGACCCCGTGGTGCGCATTGACCGCAAGGCGCGCACAGTGCAATCGCTGTCCGGCATTTCGGTCAGCTATGACCGCCTGCTGCTGGCTACCGGTTCCACGCCGTTCATCGTGCCCGTGCCGGGCCACACGCTGCCCGGCGTGATCGGTTTTCGCGATATCAGCGATGTCGACACCATGCTGCAGGCGGCGCGCACGCACCGCCACGCGGTGGTCATCGGCGGCGGCTTGCTGGGGCTGGAAGCGGCCAACGGGCTGCAGCGCCAGGGCATGGACGTGACGGTGGTGCACATGAGCGGCGCCCTGATGAACCAGCAGCTCGACGCACCCGCATCGATGTTGCTGAAATCGGCGCTGGAAGCGCGCGGCCTGCGTTTCCTGATGCACGCGCAAACCAGCGAAATCACCGGAACGCACAGGGTGGAAGGCGTGCGTTTTCTTGACGGTAGCAGCATTCCCGCCGACCTGGTGGTGATGACGGCTGGCGTACGCCCCAACATCGCCCTGGCGCAGGCGGCCGGCCTGCACTGCGAACGGGCCATCGTCGTCGATGACTGCCTGCAAAGCTATGACCCGCGCGTGTATGCGGTGGGCGAATGTGTGCAGCACCGGCGCGCCACCTTCGGCCTGGTGGCGCCGATCTGGGAACAGGCGCGCGTGTGCGGCGCGCACCTCGCTGGCGCCGGACACCGGCGCTACGTGCAGCAGGCCAGCGCCACCAAATTGAAAGTGACGGGTATCGACCTGTATTCGGCCGGGGACATCATCGGCGGCGAGGGCAGCGAAGACCTGGTGCTGCGCGATCCGCGCCGTGGTGTCTACAAGCGCCTGGTGGTGCAGGGCAGCCGCCTGGTGGGTGCCGTGCTGTATGGCGAGGTGCAGGACGGTCCCTGGTATTTCGACCTGATCCAGCAGCGCCGCGACATCAGCCAGCTGCGCTCCCATTTATTGTTTGGCCAGGCCCTGTGTGGCCAGGCTGCCTGACAGCGACCAACAGGATACGCCCATGACCACGTGCACGCCCGTAAAAACCACTTGCCCGTACTGCGGCGTCGGCTGCGGCGTGGAAGCGACACGCCTGCCCGACGGCGCCATCCGCATCGCCGGCGATAGCAGCCACCCCGCCAACCAGGGACGCCTGTGCGTGAAAGGCTCGGCCCTGGGCGATACCCTGGGCCCCGACAACCGTTTGCTGCGGCCGCAGGTGCGCGTCGATGGCGTCTTGCAGCCGGCTTCATGGGACGTGGCGCTGGACCAGGTGGCTGGCGGCTTGCGCGCCATTATCGATGCGCACGGCCCTGACGCCGTGGCCCTGTATGTCTCGGGCCAGCTGCTGACGGAAGACTATTACATCGCTAACAAATTCATGAAGGGCTATGTGGGTAGCGCGAATATCGACACCAATTCGCGCCTGTGCATGTCGTCGGCCGTGGCGGGCCACAAGCGCGCGTTTGGCGAGGATATCGTGCCGGGCTGCTATGAAGATCTGGAACTGGCCGACATGGTGGTGCTGGTGGGTTCGAACACGGCCTGGTGCCACCCGATCCTGTTCCAGCGCATCGCCCGCATCAAGGAAAGCCGGCCGGAGATGAAACTGGTGGTGATTGACCCGCGCCGCACCGCTACCTGCGAGCTGGCCGACCTGCACTTGCCCGTGAAGCCGGGCACCGACGTGTGGCTGTTCAACGGCTTGCTGTGCCATCTGGCGCGCGAAGGCGTGGTCAATGAGGCTTTCGTCACGCAGCACAGCTCGGGGCTCGACGCAGCGCTGGCGGCCGCGCACGTGGATTGCGGCGACCCGCTGCAGGTGGCGCGCATTTGCAAGGTCGACCCGCAAGCCTTGCTGGCGTTTTATCAGGCGTTTGCCGCCACGCGCAAGGTCGTCACCGCATTTTCGCAGGGCGTGAACCAGTCATCCTCCGGCACGGACAAGGTCAACAGCATCATCAACTGCCACCTGGCGACGGGGCGCATCGGCCAGCCGGGCATGGGGCCGTTTTCGCTGACGGGCCAGCCGAACGCCATGGGCGGGCGTGAGGTAGGGGGCCTGGCCAACATGCTGGCGGCGCACCTGGAGCTGGATAATCCGCTGCACCGTGATACCGTACAAACATTCTGGGACTCTCCCCGCATCGCCGGTACACCTGGCTTGAAAGCCGTGGAACTGTTCCATGCGATCGAAGCGGGCAAGGTGAAAGCCGTGTGGATTATCGCCACCAATCCGCTGGTCAGCATGCCGGACGCCGAGCAGGTACGCCGCGCGCTGGATAAATGCGAACTGGTGGTGGTGTCGGACATCAGCGCGCAGTCGGATACGAACGCGCATGCCGACGTGCTGCTGCCGGCGCTGGGCTGGGGCGAGAAAGATGGCACGGTGACCAATTCCGAGCGGCGCATCTCGCGCCAGCGCGCCTTCTTGCAGGCGCCCGGCGCGGCGCGCGCCGACTGGCAGGTGCTATGCGACGTGGCCACGCGCATGGGCTATGCAGGCTTCGATTTCACCTCGCCGCAGGCGATCTTCGACGAGCACGCGCGCCTGTCTACCTTCCGCAATGTGGGCGAGCAGGCTCGCCTCTTCAATCTGGCGGGCCTGGACAAGCTGGATGCGGCGCAATACGATGCCCTGGCGCCGCAGCAGTGGCCGCAGGGCCGGGCGCGCCTGTTCGGCGACGGCCGTTTCGCGCATGCGGACGGGCGCGCGCGCTTCGTGCCCACGCCGCCCCGCGCGCCGCAGAACATGCCCGATGAGGACTATCCGCTCATCTTGAATACGGGCCGGGTGCGCGACCAGTGGCATACGATGACGCGCACGGGCAAGGCGGCCAAACTGTCGGGCCATGTCGCCGAAGCGTTCATCGACATCCACCCGCAGGATGCGCTGCTGTACAGCGTGCGCGAAGGCGAGCTGGCGCGCGTTTCCAGCGCCTGGGGCGCCATGGTGGCGCGGGTCGTGCATGGCGGCGGCATCGCGCGTGGCCAGCTCTTCGTGCCGATACACTGGAGCGACGCGAATGCCTCCGACGCGCGCGTGGGCGCCGTCGTCAATCCCGTCGTCGACCCCGTTTCGGGCGAGCCCGAATTCAAGCACACGCCCGTGCGCATCGAGCAGTTCCGCGTGCACTGGCATGCGTTTGTCCTGAGCCGCACGCCCTTGAACCTTGACGGCGTGGCGCACTGGACGCGCATCCAGGGCGAGCAATTCCTGCGCTACGAGCTGGCCGGTCGCCAGCGCATCGAGGACCTGGGCGCCTGGGCACGCACGCTGCTCGGCGTCACGGACGACAACGCCGACTGGCTCGATTATGCGGACGCCAGCGCAGGCGTGTACCGCGCCGTGCACCTCGACGAGGGGCGCATCGCACAATGCGTGTATGTCTCGCCCCGTCCCGACCTGCCGTCGCGCAGCTGGCTGGCTGGCCTGTTTGCGCACGCGCAAATGGATGCGGCGGATCGCGCCGGCGTGCTGCTGGGCCAGCCCATCGGCAAGGGCGTCGATGCCGGTGCCACCGTGTGCTCGTGCTTTGGCGTCGGGCGCAACACCATTTGCGCTGCCATCCAGGATCAAAAACTGACGACGACGGCGCAGGTAACTGCCTGCGTCAAGGCGGGCGGCAATTGCGGCTCCTGCGTGCCGGAGATACGGCAGTTGCTGCTTGAGGCGCGCAGCGCGGCCTGAAAATCTGTCCTTTCCGGTACGGCTTTGTTATATTGCCAGCTCTATCATGGAGAGGCAGTGTGATGACAGCAGCACAACACCCCACGGTCTGGCTGACGGGCTTGAGCGGCGCCGGCAAGTCCAGCATCGCCGACGCACTGGCGCGCCAGCTCAAGGCGCAGGGCTGTGCCGTGGCGCTGCTCGACGGCGACCAGCTGCGCCATGGCTTGAACCGCGACCTGGGTTTTACGCCGGAAGACCGGCATGAAAACATCCGCCGCGTGGCCGAAGTGGCACGCCTGATGAACGCGGCGGGCCTGACCGTCATCGCCGCCTTCATCTCACCCTACCGCGCCGACCGGGCCATGGCCGCCGCCATCATCGGCGCGGCGCATTTCATTGAAGTCCACGTCAGCACGCCGCTGGCCGTGTGCGAGGCGCGCGATCCCAAGGGCCTGTATGCGAAGGCGCGCGCGGGGCAGCTGGCGCAATTCACGGGCATTTCCGCACCTTATGAAGCGCCGCTGGCTGCCGCGCTGACCCTGGACACGGGCACGCTGGCGCTGGACGAGTCGGTCGAGCGCCTGTGCCGGTACTTGCAGCAGCGGCTGTGACGGCGTGGCGACGATGCGACGATGCGCATGAGATTGCGCACATGGCTGCGTGGTCGCCTGCCGGCCAGCAGTATGTATCGCTGGCCAGCGCCGCCGTCTTCATCGATGAAGAACTCGACGCCAGGCGCAACCTGCTGCGCACGATGGCGGACAGCCTGGCGGCCAGCGGCGCGCTGCCGGTGACGACCAGCATCGGCATCGCCATCTTCCTCGAAGGCGCGCTGACGCCGGCGCATTTGCTGGACCTGGCGGACCAGGCCATGTATGCCGCCAAGGGGCAGGGCCGCGATGGCGTGGCGCTGCTCGAGGCGGCGTAGCCGGAGTTACAGGGTGGCGCTCCAGTGGTCGAGCTGCTGCGTGGTGGCCGTGACGCCGCCGCAGACGATGACCAGCACCTTGCGATAGGGCGCCAGTTCCGGCACCTTGCCGTAGACGGCCGCCAGCGCCGCGCCGCAGGCCGGTTCCACCACCAGGCGCTGGTCGCTAATGAAACGCTGGCAGGCATCGACGGCGGCCCTGTCCGAGACCACCACGCTGTGCAGCAGGCGCGTCTGGCTGATGGCGTAGGCTTGCGCGCACACCTGGCGCGCGGCCAGCGAGGTGGCGATGCTGCTCACGGCTGGCAGGGCCACGTGTTCGCGCGCGGCCACGGCGGCGGCCAGCGAGGCCGCGCCTTGCGTCTCCACGGCCACCAGGGCCACGTCGTCCCAGCCGTTGCGCTGCAAGCCTTCGGCCACGCCGGCCAGCAGGCCACCGCCGCCCACCGACAGCACCACCGCGTCCGGTTTCAGGCCCGCGCCGGCTACTTCATCGATCATGCCGGCATGCCCCTGCCACAGCAGCGGGTCGTCGAAGGGATGCAGGAAAGCGTCTTGCGCCGTGAGCATGGCTTGTGCCAGCGCGTTGGCTTCTTGCCAGGCGGCGCCGTGCACGATGACTTCGGCGCCTTCCTGCGCGATCAGGGCCCTGGCCCGCGCGCTGGTCGTTTCCGGCACCACGACGATGACGGGAATGCCCAGCTGGCGTCCCGCGTAGGCCACGGCGATGCCCGCATTGCCGCCGGAAGAAGAGATGAAGCGGCTGGCGCCGCGCCGCGCGTATTCTTCGCAGGCGAGGCCGATGCCGCGGATCTTGAAGGAGCCGGGCGGCTGCAAGGCTTCGAGCTTGAGCCAGATGGCGCGGTCGCTGTGCAGGCTCAGGGCGCGCGAGTTGAGCAGAGGGGTTTCGATGTGCAGGGCCATGCGTGTTCCTGGTAGACGGTCAGGCCTGCATCATAGCCGAAGGGCCTGTGCCACCGTCTCACCCTTGCCGCAAGCCGCTTTAATTCAGGGGCGCGCTCTTGAGCTGATGCGTGCGCGCCACTTCCTTCATCGCCTCAAGCAGGTCGTCGCGCAGCTGGCGCGGCAGTTTGCCGAAGAATTCCTCGTCGTTCTGGTCGGCCATCGCGGCCAGTACGGGCACCAGCGCTTCGCCTTCCGTGGTCAATTCGATCGAGTGCTGGCGGCGGTCGGCCAGCAGGATCGACTTGCTGACCATGCCCTTGCTTTCCAGGCGGTCGATCAGCTTCGATACGGCACCCTTGCTCATGCCGGATACTTGCGCCAGCACCGTGGGCGAAGTGCAGCCCAGGCGGAACATTTCGCGCAGCACCACCCATTCGGACACTGTCACGCCGTTGGCCTCGGCTTTTTTCTGGAAGCTGTGGGAAACGTGGTTGGACACGAAACGCAGCCAGTAGCCGAGATGGGCTTCCAGCTCGCTGACGGGAACGCTGTTGGGATGGGCGGCTTGCGTGGCGGCCGTTTCAAAATTATGGCTCATTTTTCTTCCTTCACTGGGCGGCGTTACCGGCATGGTCAAGGCCTTCACGCTTGCTGTCGAGTGGTTTGTTTCAAAAAAATCATCGTGCTTGAGGTAGTTCTAACACTGTTTTCACAGGAAATCACTGACCGGCAAAGAGTTTTCCCTTTTTTTCTTGCTCTGGGTAAATAAAAAGCAATATCAAGCAAATAATCGTATTGCCAGACAGGAAGATAAAAAAAATAACTCATGTTGCATCAATGGTAACATGATTTTTGCTGAATTGATAAATATTTCAATGGCGATTGATGTCGAATGGCACATGCCTGTTGCGGCGTCCATCAGTTGAACCGTTCCATCAGAAAATCGACGAAGCTGCGCAACTGGGGCGAGCGGTAGCGGTCCGGCAGGTCGACCACGCGGTCGCTCAGGGCCACATCGATGCTCACCTCGGGATAGCGCTCCAGGTACACGGCCATGGCGGGCATCAGCGCTTCCGCGCCGAAGGTGAGGGGGGCCGTGATGCACAGCTTGCCGGTGGGCGCCACTTTGGCAAGCTTGCTATCGCGCAATGAGGCGTGGAGGCCAGGTCTTGGCCGGCGATGGCGCCCGCCACCAGCCGTGGGACGCTCTGCCTCAGGCGGCCACCACCACCTTCACGCCCGCTTCGCGCAATACTTCGGCAAAGCGTGCTGGCGGCGGCGCATCCGTAAACAGGATGTCGATTTGCGCCAGGTCGGCCAGGCGCACCAGCGCCTTGCGGCCGAATTTATGCTGGTCAGCCACCAGCCACACTTCGCGTGACTGCTCGATGATGGCTTGCGCCACCTTCACTTCACGCGCATCGAAGTCGCGCAAGCTGCCGTCTTCGTCGATGCTGGAAATGCCGATGATGCCGATGTCGACCTTGAACTGGCGGATGAAGTCGATGGTGGCTTCGCCCACGATGCCGCGGTCGCGCCCGCGCACCACGCCGCCTGCCACGATGACTTCGCAGGCGGCATTGTCGGCCAGGATGGCCGCCACGTTGAGGTTGTTCGTCACCACGTGCAAGCCTGTGTGTCGGCCCAGCGCGCGCGCCACTTCCTCGGTGGTGGTGCCGATATTGATCAGGAGCGAACAGCCATGCGGCACTTGCGCCGCCACGGCGGCGGCGATGCGCCGCTTGGCTTCGCTGTTGAATACCTGGCGCTGGCTGTAATCGATGTTTTCCACGGACGAAGGCAGACCGACCCCGCCGTGGTAGCGGGCCAGCAGGCGCGCATCTTCCATCTGCTTGACGTCGCGGCGTACGGTTTGCGGCGTCACCTCCAACTGCTGGGCCAGCTCTTCGACGGACATGGTGACCTTCTGGCGCACCACGTCAAGCAGGCGGCGCTGGCGGGGATTCAAAATCATGGGCTTGTCTCTTTAAAAATCACAAACGAATATAAACGAACAAATAGTGATGAAAATATGTTGCTATGGGTTCGTATTATGGCGTAACCTTATTCATATTGCATTCGAATTACATCTGTATTGATCTTAACGACAGTCGCCGGCGATTCCTAGTCTTTCCTCGCCAGCCTTTCCCTGACATACACGGAGTCCCGATGGCCGCAGCACAGCAAGGTGTGGAGACAACGATGGCATGCGACGTGCTGGTGGTCGGCGGCGGTATTAACGGCGCCGGCATCGCGCGCGACGCGGCCGGGCGGGGCTTGTCCGTGGTGCTGTGCGAAAAAGATGACCTGGCTGCCCACACCTCGTCGGCTTCCACCAAGCTGATACACGGCGGCCTGCGCTACCTCGAATACTATGAATTCGGCCTCGTGCGCAAGGCGCTGATCGAGCGCGAAGTGCTGCTGCGCTCGGCGCCGCACATCATGTGGCCGCTGCGCTTTGTCATGCCGCATGCGCAGGGCCAGCGTCCGGCCTGGCTGATACGCGCCGGCTTGTACCTCTACGACATGCTGGCGAAGCGGGAAATCCTGCCTGCCTCCAGCGGAATCGACCTGACCCGTCACGCGGCCGGCACACCGTTAAAACCCCAGTTCAAGCGCGGCTTCGTGTATTCCGATGGCTGGGTCGACGATGCGCGCCTGGTGGTGCTCAACGCCATCGATGCGGCAGACAAGGGCGCGCACGTACTGACGCAGACGCGCTGCACGGCCCTGTCACGCGACGGTGCGGGTGAGGACGCTTCCTGGCTGGCCACCTTGCAACATGCCAGTGGCAGGCAGACGGTGGTGCGCGCACGCAGCGTCGTGAATGCGGCCGGGCCATGGACGGCCGAGTTCCTGCAACAGGCGGCGCCCGGTGGCAAGGGCCGCCATTTGCGCCTGATCAAGGGTAGCCATATCGTCGTCAAGCGCCTGTTCGAGCATGATCATGCGTACATCTTCCAGCATCCGGACGGGCGCATCGTATTTGCCATTCCGTATGAGCACGATTTCACCCTGATCGGCACTACCGACCTCGACTATCACGGCGACACTGGCAAGGTGGAAATCGATGACGAGGAAATTCGTTACTTGTGCGAACTTTCCAGTTATTATTTCAGCAAGCCCATTGTGCCGGCTGACGTAGTCTGGACGTATGCCGGCGTGCGTCCGCTGGTGGAAGACGCGGCGGCCGATGCCAAGGCCGTCACGCGCGATTACCGCTTCGAGCTGGATCAGGACGGTGCGCCGCTGCTGAGTGTTTTTGGCGGCAAGATCACCACCTTCCGCAAGCTGGCCGAGGAGGCGCTGAATTTGCTCGAACCGTTGCTGGTGCCCGAGCCAGGCAAGAGGCGGCCCGCCTGGACGGCCAACGCCTGCCTGCCCGGCGGCGACGTGTTCGGCAGCACGCCGCAGAACAGGTCGGTGCGCGAGTTCGGCCAGTTCGTGCAAGGCTTGCAAGGCGAGTACTCTTGGCTGCCGGCGCCGCTGGTGGCGCGCTATGCACGCGCCTACGGCACGCGCACCCATGTGCTGCTCGATGGGCGCAAGAACCTGGCGGCCATGGGCGAGGAAATCGCCGCCGGCCTGTACGCGGCAGAAGTGGATTATTTGCGGCGCCATGAGTGGGCCGTCAGCGCGGCCGACATCCTGTGGCGGCGCTCCAAGCTGGGCCTGCACCTGCCGCGCGAGACGGCAGGCAGGCTCGACGCCTGGCTGTTGCTGCATCCGTTAGTGTCGTAAGAAGAGCACAGAATACGTTGGCGACCGCGCCCCGCAGAGGGTGCGGCGAAGAATAAGAAACCATCACTGGAGGAGAAGCGCGTGCAACTGGTACTGGACAAGATCAGCAGGAAGCAGGGGGCTGACGACTATTTATATCCGATGTCGCTGGCGCTGGTGCCGGGCGCCATCAACGTCTTGCTGGGCACCACGCGTGCCGGCAAGACAACCCTGATGCGCGTGATGGCGGGCCTGGACAAACCCAGCGGGGGCACCGTCACGGCCGACGGCGTCGACGTGACGGGCGTGCCCGTCAGCCGCCGCAACCTGGCCATGGTGTACCAGCAATTCATCAACTATCCGGCCTTCACCGTGTACGACAATATCGCCTCGCCGCTGCGCCTGCGCAAGGTGCCCGAGGAGCAGATACGCACGAAAGTGCTGGCGCTGGCCGAGCGCCTGCATATCACCCCGTATCTGCAGCGCACGCCAGGTGAACTGTCGGGCGGCCAGCAGCAGCGCACGGCGTTGGGACGCGCACTGATCAAGGATGCCTCGCTGTTGCTGCTCGATGAACCGCTCGTCAATCTCGACTACAAACTGCGCGAGGAGTTGCGCCGCGAATTGACGGAACTGTTTTCCAGTGGCAGCACGACGGTCGTGTATGCCACCACGGAACCGCTGGAAGCGCTGCAGCTGGGCGGCCACGTGGCCGTGCTGCACGAGGGACGCTTGTTGCAGCAGGGACCGACACTCGATGTCTTCAACGCGCCCAATTCCATCGCCGTGGCGCGCACCTTCAGCGATCCGCCCATCAACCTGATTCCCGCGCGCGTGGATGCGCAGGGCGTGGCGCAGGCAGCCGACGGCTTGTCGATTCACCTGAGCGGCGAGCAGCGCGCCCGCCTGGGCGACAGCACGCAGGTGATCCTCGGCGTGCGCGCGCACAGCCTGCATTTATCTCCCCAGTCCGATGGCGACGTGGCCATCGCGGCGCAGGTGGACCTGGCGGAAATCAGCGGCTCGGAAACCTATGTGCATGCGCGCCGTGGCGAGCTGGCCCTGGTGGCGCAGCTCGGTGGCGTGCACAACCTGGACATCGGCAGCGCCTGCACCGTGTATTGCCAGCCCCATGCCTTGCTGATCTTCGCGCAAGACGGCGGGCTGCTGTTTGCTCCTGGGCAATCGACGACAGGAGGAACTTGACATGGCGCGCATCGAACTGGTCGACCTGGCCCACGCCTACAAACCGAACCCGACGGCACCCGCCGATTATGCGCTGCGGCCCATGAGCATGGAATGGCGTGACGGCGGCGCCTACGCCTTGCTGGGGCCGTCCGGCTGCGGCAAGACGACCTTGCTCAATATCATTTCCGGCCTGGTGAAACCGTCGCATGGCAAGGTGTTGTTCGACGGTAAGGATGTGACGCAGCTGCCCACCGAAGCGAGGAATATCGCGCAAGTGTTCCAGTTTCCCGTCATCTACGACACCATGACCGTGCACGACAACCTGGCTTTTCCGCTGCGCAATCGCGGCTGGAAAGAGATCGACGTGAAAAAGCGCGTGCAGCAGGTGGCGCAGATGCTGGAGTTGACGGGCGACTTGAAACTGCGGGCCAGCGGTCTGTCCGTGGACGTCAAGCAAAAGATCTCGCTGGGGCGTGGCCTCGTGCGCCCCGACGTGGCGGCCGTGCTGTTCGATGAACCGCTGACGGTGATCGACCCGCATTTGAAATGGCTGCTGCGCAGGAAGTTGAAGGAAATCCACCACGAACTCAAATTGTCGCTGATCTACGTCACGCATGACCAGGTGGAAGCGCTGACCTTTGCCGATCAGGTGGTCGTCATGACGCAGGGCGAAGTGGTGCAGACGGGCAGCGCGCAAGCGCTGTTCGAGGAGCCCGAGCACACGTTTGTCGGCTATTTCATCGGCAATCCGGGCATGAACTTGCTCGATTGCACCCTGGACGATGGCGGCGTGCGCGTGGCGGGGCAGGTGCTGGCCGTGTCCGCTGCGGCGCGCGCGGCGTTATCGGGTGCGCCAGGCAAGATCACCGTGGGGGTGCGGCCCGAGTTTGTCGAGTGCATCACGACGGGGGAAGGCGGCGAAGACACCCTGGCCGCCACCGTCACGGCCGTGCGCAATATGGGCACGCATTACCTGGCGGAATTCCAGCTGGGCAGCGCCACGGTGGCGGCCAAGCTGCGCGCCATCGAGGCCCTCGCCGGTGATGCTGTGCGGCTGCGCTTTCCGCCGCAACGTACCCTTTTCTATGTCAACGATAAGCGGGTGGCCTGATGATACATAACGGTAAAACCGATAACAACCGCCGCGCCTGGCTACTGATCCTGCCCGTGCTGCTGTGCGTGGCATTTTCCGCCATCCTGCCCCTGATGACGGTGGTGAACTATTCCGTGCAGGATATCCTGAGCCCCACGCAAAAGGTGTTTGTGGGCACCGAGTGGTTCCGCATGGTCATGCTCGACGGCGACTTGCACAGCGCCTTGCTGCGCCAGCTGCTGTTTTCCGGCTCCGTGCTGGCGATCCAGATTCCGCTGGGTATCCTGATCGCCCTGTGCATGCCGGCCGATGGCTGGAAGGCGTCGCTGGCGCTGGTGCTGATCGCACTGCCCTTGCTGATTCCCTGGAACGTGGTGGGCACCATCTGGCAAATCTTTGGCCGCGGCGACATCGGCCTGATGGGCTATACGCTGAACCAGTTGGGCTTTGATTACAACTACAACGGTAATTCGCTCGACGCCTGGCTGACGGTGATGGTGATGGATATCTGGCACTGGACGCCCCTGGTGGTGCTGCTGTGCTATGCGGGCTTGCGTGCCATTCCCGACGCGTATTACCAGGCCGCGCGCATCGACGGCGCTTCGCGCCTGGCCGTGTTCCGCTACATCCAGCTGCCGAAACTGCGCAATGTGCTGATGATCGCCGTCTTGCTGCGCTTCATGGACAGTTTTATGATTTACACGGAACCGTTCGTGCTGACGGGTGGCGGGCCCGGCAATGCCACTACCTTTTTGTCGCAATACCTGACGCAAAAGGCCGTGGGCCAGTTCGACCTGGGTCCGGCGTCCGCGTTTTCCCTGATTTACTTCCTGATCATCCTGCTGTTTTGCTTTGTGCTGTACACGTGGATGCAACGCGTCGGCACGGGAGACCAGAAATGATGCACAAGAAAATGAGCAGCGCCATCCTCGTCGTCTTTTTGCTGGCGTCATTGTTGCCCATCTACTGGATGCTCAATATGTCGCTCAAGACCAACGAGGAAATCGTGGGGGTCTTGAGCCTGTGGCCCCAGCAATTGACGTTCGCCAACTACCACACGATCTTTACGGACCGTTCCTGGTACAGCGGCTACATCAATTCCATGCTTTACGTGGCCTTGAACATGGTGATGTCGGTCACCGTCGCCTTGCCGGCCGCGTATGCGTTTTCGCGCTATAACTTCGTGGGCGACAAACATTTATTCTTCTGGCTGCTGACCAACCGCATGACGCCGCCGGCCGTGTTCCTCGTGCCTTTCTTCCAGCTGTATTCGACGGTGGGCCTGATGGATACGCACCTGGCTGTGGCGCTGGCGCACATGGTCTTCAACGTCCCGCTGGCCGTGTGGATACTGGAAGGCTTCATGTCCGGCGTGCCCAAGGAAATCGACGAGACGGCGTATATCGACGGCTACAGCTTCCCGCGCTTCTTCATCCGCATCTTCTTGCCGATGATCAAGTCGGGCGTGGGCGTGACGGCCTTCTTTTGCTTCATGTTCAGCTGGGTGGAGCTGCTGTTGGCGCGCACCTTGACTTCCGTCAATGCCAAGCCCATTGCCGCCACCATGACGCGCACCGTATCGGCGGCCGGCATGGATTGGGGCGTGCTGGCGGCGGCGGGCGTGCTGACCATCGTGCCCGGCGCGCTGGTGATCTGGTTCGTGCGGCATTACATTGCCAAGGGTTTCGCGATGGGGAGGGTGTGACATGGAAAATACAAGCGATAGCACTGCCAGCCTGTTTGGCTGGATGGCCTGGACGCCGGAAGTGGCCATTTTCTTCATTTGCATCGGCTTGATGCTGGCCGGCATGACGGTGTGGCAAATCCGCTCGCCCAGCATCGAGCGCAAGGGCTTCCTGCCCATGCCGACCACGCGCGGCGACCGCCTGTTCATCGGCTTGCTTACGGCCGCCTACGTGAATCTGGCGTGGGCCGGTTTCACGGAAATGCAGCAGGCCATCGGGGCTGCCATCAGTTTTGCACTTTTAGTAGTGGTAATGCGTTGGGGGTGAGCCGGCTTGCCGGTGTTGATGGAGGCCGGACCGTCAGCAGGCGGCCGGTAATAAAATAAAAGGAGATTCACGATGAAATTGAAGTTCACGGTCTTCGCGGCTGCAGCCATGCTCGTGTCGAATGCGGCCCTGGCAGACGCCAAGCAGGCGCAAACCTGGATCGACAAGGAATTCCAGCCATCCAGCCTGAGCAAGCAGCAACAGCTTGCTGAAATGAAATGGTTCATCGATGCGGCGGCCAAGCTGAAAGCCAAGGGCATCAATGAAATTTCCGTGGTTTCGGAAACCATCGACACCCACGTCTACGAATCGAAGACCCTGACCAAGGCCTTCGAGGAAATCACGGGCATTAAGGTGCGCCACGACATCATCCAGGAAGGCGATGTGGTGGAAAAGCTGCAAACGTCGATGCAGTCGGGCAAGAGCATCTATGACGGCTGGATTTCCGATTCCGACCTGATCGGCACGCACTACCGCTATGGCGCCGTGGAACCGTTGTCCGACTACATGGTTGGCAAGGGCAAGGAATTCACGAATCCCGGCCTGGACTTGAAGGATTTCATCGGTATCAGCTTTACCACGGCGCCCGATGGCAAGGTATATCAATTGCCCGACCAGCAATTTGCCAACCTGTATTGGTTCCGTGCCGACTGGTTCGCGCGCAAGGATCTGCAAGCCAAGTTCAAGGCCAAGTATGGTTACGAGCTGGGCGTGCCGCAAAACTGGTCCGCCTATGAAGACATCGCCGATTTCTTTACGAATGACGTGAAGGAACTGGACGGCAAAAAAGTCTATGGCCACATGGATTATGGCAAGAAAGATCCATCGCTGGGCTGGCGTTTCACCGATGCCTGGCTGTCGATGGCTGGCGCAGCCGACAAGGGCATTCCGAACGGCATGCCGGTCGACGAGTGGGGCATCAAGGTAGCGGCCGACAAGTGCACACCCGTGGGCGCATCGATGTCGCGCGGCGGCGCCACCAATTCACCGGCGGCCGTGTTTGCGCTGACGAAATATATCGACTGGATGAAGAAATATGCGCCGCCGCAAGCGAACGGCATGAATTTCTCGGAATCGGGCCCCGTGCCGGCGCAGGGTGAAATCGCCCAGCAAATCTTCTGGTACACGGCATTTACGGCTGGCATGACGAAGCCGGGCTTGCCGGTGGTCAATAAGGACGGTACGCCGAAATGGCGCATGGCGCCGTCGCCGCATGGCCCGTACTGGAAAGAGGGCATGCAGAATGGCTACCAGGACGTGGGGTCCTGGTTCCTGTTCAAGTCCACGCCGGATGACCGCAAGGCCGCTGCCTGGCTGTATGCGCAATTCGTGACCTCGAAAACCGTGTCGCTGAAGAAATCCATCGTCGGCCTGACCTTCATCCGCGATTCGGACATCCGCCACGATTACTTCACGAAACATGCGAACGAGTACGGCGGTTTGATCGAGTTCTACCGCAGCCCGGCCCGCGTGGCGTGGACGCCGACGGGCAACAATGTGCCCGACTATCCGAAGCTGGCGCAGCTGTGGTGGAAGAACGTGGCCACGGCCATCACGGCGGAAAAAACGCCGCAAGCCGCCATGGATAACCTGGCCGAGGAAATGGACCAGGTCATGGCGCGCCTGCAGCGGGCGGGCATGAAGGCGTGCGCGCCCAAGCTCAATGCCAAAGGCGACCCGAACCAGTATCTGTCGGACCAGCACGCACCATGGAAAAAGCTGGCAAATGAAAAACCGAAGGGTGAAACGATTGCCTACGATAAATTATTGCAGGCGTGGAAAGAAGGCAAGGTAAGGTAGTCGTGTAAGCTTCTGCCGCCGCTTTCCCGGGGCACGGGCGTTTGCCCGTGCCCCTTTCACTGTATAGACGTAGTAGCGACCATGACCAAATACATACTTGCTGTAGATCAGGGCACCACCAGTTCGCGCGCCATCCTGTTTGACCATGCGGGCCGGCCGCACGCCAGCGCGCAGCGTGAATTCCGCCAGATATTTCCCCAGCCGGGCTGGGTCGAACACGACGCGGGCGACATCTGGGCTTCGCAAGAGGGCGTGCTGCAGCAGGTGCTGCGCGACAGCGGCGTGGCCGCATCCGACGTGGCCGCCATCGGCGTGACCAACCAGCGCGAAACGACGGTGCTGTGGGACCGCGCCACGGGCGAACCTGTCGCCAACGCTATCGTCTGGCAAGACCGGCGCAATGCGGCTTACTGCGAGCAACTGGTCGAGCAGGGCAAGGCGGACCTCATCCAGCGCAAGACGGGCCTCGTGCTGGACGCCTATTTTTCCGCCACCAAGCTCAAATGGCTGCTCGACAACGTGCCTGGTGCCCGCGCGCGCGCCGAGCGGGGCGAGCTGGCCTTCGGCACCGTCGACAGCTGGCTGATCTACAAGATGAGCGGCGCCCACATCACGGACACGAGCAACGCGGCGCGCACCATGCTGTTCAATATCCATACGCTGCAATGGGACACGGATTTGCTGGCGCTGCTGGACATTCCCGGCTCGCTGTTGCCCGACGTCGTGCCATCGAGCGGCGTGGCCGCGCACACGCACGTCGACTTGTTGGGCGTGTCCGTGCCGATCGCCGGCATCGCGGGCGACCAGCAGGCCGCCACCTTCGGCCAGGCGTGCCTGAAACCGGGCATGGCAAAGAATACCTACGGTACCGGCTGCTTCATGCTGATGAATGTGGGCAAGCGCCCCCTGTCCTCGAAAAACCGGCTGTTGACGACGGTGGGCTGGAGCCTGGGGCCGGGAACAAATAAAACTGACTACTTGCTCGAAGGCAGCGCCTTTATCGCGGGTGCGGCCGTGCAATGGATGCGCGATGGGCTGGGCATCATCCGCGACTCGTCCGAAGTGGAAGCGCTGGCCACCAGCGTGCCCGATTCGGGCGGCCTGGTCTTCGTGCCCGCCTTCGCGGGCCTCGGCGCGCCGTACTGGGACCCGTATGCGCGCGGCACCCTGATCGGCATCACGCGCGGCACGGGCAAGGCGCACATCGCGCGCGCCGCATTGGAGGGCGTGGCTTACCAGAACGTGGACGTCTTGTCCGCCATGCAGGATGACGCGGGCATCGCCTTGAGCGAGCTGCGCGTCGACGGCGGCGCGGCCCGCAACGACATGCTGATGCAGTTTCAGGCCGACATATTAAATGTGCCCGTGGTGCGCCCCGTGGTGACGGAAACGACAGCTCTGGGCGCCGCCTACCTGGCGGGCCTGGCCGTGGGTTTCTGGGAATCGCAGGAAGAAATCGCCGCGCAATGGCAGGTGGGACGCCGTTTCGAACCGTCCATGGCGGCCGACGAGCGCCTGACGCGCCTGCACAAATGGCAGCGCGCCGTGGAGCGCTCGCGCGACTGGAGCGAGTGAAAACGGGCGCTCAGGGCCGCATGAAATACACGGCATAGCCCACCGTTTCGCGCGGCACGGAATACAGGTCGCGCAGCTCGAAATAGGGCGCATGCACCTGGCCGCTGACGGCGATGCCGCTGCGCTCCAGCGCCAGCCGGAAGCGGGGCACATGAAAATATTGCGTGGCGACCATGGCTGTCTTCCAGCCGTGCGCGCGCATCAGGGTCGCCGCGTTGCGGGCCGTGGCATCCGTGGTCCAGCCTTGATTATCCTCAATGATGGCGCTGGCCGGCACGCCACGCGACTGCAAATAGCGTGCCATCGATGCCGCCTCGTCAAAACCTTCCTTGCCCGTGGCTCCGCTGACGAGGATGCGCGGCGCCCTGCGTTGCTGGAACTGCTTGAGCGCCACGTCGAGCCGCGCCTGCAGGCGGGGGCTGGGCGTGCCATCGGGCGCGATGGTGTTGCCGGGCACGACGATCACATCGGCCGGGGCCAGCTTGTCGTGCAGTCCCGCCAGCACCAGCGCGGCCGTGGCCAGCAGGAAAACACCGACAGTGCTTGAACCGAGCACAGTTATTTTTCGCATCGTTCATCATCAAGTAGGGAATGGACGCATGATACCCGTCCATTCCCTCCGGCGTCAGTTCGCCTGCGCTTTGCGCGCGCGCTGGTTCGACAGGTAAATATTGTCCTTTTCCAGCGGCTTGCCTTCACGCACGGCAGCCAGCCAGTCCTCGGTGCTGGCGACGGCGGCGAAATTCGAATGAAACACGGTGCTGAAGACGCGGTGGATTTCCTCGGCGCTGGCAGTGCCGCCCGCGTTGGCGTAGGGCAGGGAGCCGGTGGCGTCCTGCAGGAACTCGACTTGCAAGCCGTCGTGCGCGGCCTGGTAAATGGTGGCGGCGTCGCAGTTGTGCGTCATGTAGCCAATCACCGTCAGGGTGTCGATGCCGTGGCCCTCCAGCCAGGCGCGCAAGTCTGTACCCGCAAACGCGCTGGCCATGGTCTTGTTGATGCGGTGGTCGGCAGGGAATGCTGAGACGGCCGGATGCAGTTGCCAGCCATCGCTGCCCTTGGCGAAGATGGGGGAGGTTTCCGGCGCATCGTGCTGGACGACGATGACGGGCACGCCGGCGGCGCGGGCGGCAGACATGGCCTGCACGATGTTGGGCAGGGAAATGTCGACGGATGGGTATTCGATGGGCATGTCGCCCGTGAAGTATTCATTTTGTACATCGATGACGAGCAGGGCGCGGCGTGGGGTAGTGGACATGGGTTCTCCTGGAAGGTTGAAAGGAGGAAACAGCTCCTCGATACGGCCATTGTCAGGCTGCGCGATGCAAACAAAAAGTGGCCTGAAGGCCGATATACGATAAAATCGGGCCATGTCTATTATTCCTGCTTCTTCCTCCCCCTTGAGCGTGGCCGTGATCGCCTTCGACGGCATGACGCCGTTTCACTTGTCCGTGCCTTGCCTCGTGTTTGGCGCTCAGACGGACGAGGCCGATCTACCGCCTTTCCACGTGCGCGTGTGCGCCGCCGAACCCTCACCCTTGCGCACGGCGGCCGGCTTCGACATCACGCCCGAGTTCGGGCTGGAAGGATTGGAGGGGGCCGATATCGTCATCATGCCTGCCTGGCACGACGATTGCCGCGACGCGCCGGCGCCATTCATTGAGGCGCTGCAGGCGGCCAGCCGGCGCGGTGCGCGCATGGTGGGCCTGTGTCTGGGCGCGTTTCCGCTGGCGCAGGCGGGCTTGTTGGATGGCAAGAGCGCGGCCACGCACTGGGGCATGGCGGACCGGCTGGCGGCCCGTTATCCGAAGGTCAGGGTGGACCGGGAAGTGCTGTACGTGGACGATGGCGGCGTGCTGACGTCGGCCGGCGTGGCGGCCGGCCTCGACTGCTGTCTGTACCTGCTGCGCCAGCTGGCCGGCGCCGAGGTGGCGAACCGCGTGGCGCGCCGGCTGCTGGTGGCGCCGCACCGCCAGGGCGGGCAGGCGCAATTCATCGAGCGCCCGCTGCCCGTGTCCGGCAGCGAAGGGCGCTTTGCCGACGTGCTCGCCAGCGTGAGCGCCAAGCTGGACCAGGCGCACAGCATCGACGCGCTGGCCGAGCGGGCCGCCATGAGCCGGCGCAATTTTACGCGCCATTTCCGCCAGGTCATGGGCACGTCGTTCAAGCAATGGCTGCTGAACCAGCGCCTGGCGCATGCGCAAGGCATGCTGGAAAAAAGCGCGGCCTCGATCGACGTCGTGGCGCAAGAGGCCGGCTTCGGCACGGCCCTGTCGCTACGCCAGCATTTCCGGGCGAATTTGCAGACGTCGCCCTCGGCGTATCGCAAGCTGTTCCGGCAGCAACTAGGCCAGGTCGGGCAGCCATAGCGCCGCCGGGTCGCGGCTGCCCTGGGCCAGCTTCGCGCTGACGGCGATTTGCTGCGCAATGAAGGCGGCCGGTTCGAAGGCGTAGCGTTCCTGGAAGGACACGGTTTCCGCGCTCATCAGTTCGGCATACGTTTGCATCAGGGTCGAGGCGCAAAGGTAGTTGCCGTGCTCCAGATAGCTTTCTATGGCGGCCATCAGCACGGGGTAGTCCGCATTGTCCTTGCTGCCGCCAAAGTGGAACGACAACTGCTTGCACGCGCGCCAGATGGGATCGAGTTCCCCCGCCGGCACCGCCTGCGTGCGCAGCCATTGCAAGGCCTTGAATGGCGGGCCGCCCAAGGACGGTGGTGAAATGATGGCCTGGATGGCCACTTTGACGGCTGCATCGACTCTTCCCGCGCGCACATACTGGCCATGCAGCAAGGCCAGCGCATCCGTATATTCGGGAACGATGGCCAGCGCCGCTTCCAGCAGCGCGATGGCCGCGTCCGGGTTGCGTTGCGCGATCTGTTCCTTGGCTTCCAGAAAGGCAGCGCGCGGCGAAGCGGGGTCGTCGGCCAGCGACGGCGTGCCGACACACTCGTCCTCCGCGGCTGCATGGGCTTGCAGAAACGCCGCCAGGCTGGAAAAGTGTGGCTGGATACGCCACTCGTCGTGCCACGTCTCGACCACGATCGGTTCGGACGCTTCGCGGCCGATGGGCCAGTACAGGCCGAAAGTGTCGCCATTGCCCAGCGCGCCTTCGGAAAAGGGAGTGAATCCGAGCGGTGGGTACGCTGTCGTGTGTTGCCAGTCCTGGTCTGTCGAGATGTGCGTGAGGCTTGCGGGTAATTGCATGGTGGCACCGGAGCATAAAACGCCAGTGTAGAACAAGAGGACGCAGCGGGCGCGTCCCCGTGGCTTGCTTGCGCGGCTTACTTGCGCGGCTCGTGTATCCGGAATTTCTTCACGACACCCGCCTGGTCGAACATGACGGCCACTTCGCGCGTGCCTTTTTCACCCAGCAGGGGGATCAGCCGCGTCACCTTGGGCGCTTGCAGCTGGTTTTTGTAGACCCAGACTTCATAGCCGGGATCGAAGCTGACGACGGTGGCGTTGCCCAGGGCCGCGTCGAGGTCGAGGCGGGTGGTCTTGCCGACCTTGATGTTCTGATAGATGGCGCCATTGTCCGGCGCGCGGTTGACCTTGTATTCACTGGCGGTGCACATGGCCACGGCCAGGCCCGCGAGGCAGGAAGCTGCCAGTTTTATCAATGTGTTCATATGGACTCCCAGTGTGCATCACTGCTTCCAGTCTCAGAGGGGACGGGCGTGATGTCAGGATAGGAGTGTGCTTGCGTCGCCACGAATGTGCTACGAGATTATACAAAGGCGTAAAAAATGATGCCGACGGTGCCGGCAGGCGGTACCTTCAGCGGTTTTGCAGCACTTCGGTCGAGAGCGCCAGGGTTTCCTTGATTTCTTCCATCACCACATAGCTTTTCGATTGCGCGGCGCCGGGCAGCTGCAGCAGCATGTCGCCCAGCAGCTTGCGGTACTCGGCCATTTCATGGATGCGCGCCTTGATCAGGTAGTCGAAGTCGCCCGACACCAGGTGGCATTCCTGCACTTCGGGAATTTGCAGCACTTCGCGGCGGAATTGCTCGAAGGCGGACGCCGATTTTTGATTGAGCGTAATCTCTACAAAGACGAGCAGCTTGGCGCCCAGCGCGGCCGGGTTCACCTTGGCATGGTAGCCAGTGATGACGCCGTCGCGCTCCATGCGCTTGACCCGTTCGATGCAGGGTGTGATGGACAGGCCCACCTGTTCGCCCAGGTCTTTCATCGAGATGCGGCCATCCTGTTGCAGGATGCGCAGGATGTGGCGGTCCAGCTTGTCGAGGCCACGTGCCGATTCTTTAAGGATTCTCATGATTTATTGCTGAATATCTCGATTTATACGTGAACAAATACTGGCTCTTTCCCAATATGATAGCGGTTAATCTGGCGTCAGCCTAAAAAATATAATGAGGAAACTATGCGTATCGTGATTCTGGGTAGCGGCGTCATCGGCGTCACCAGTGCTTACTATCTGGCCAAGGCAGGACATGAAGTGACCGTCATCGACCGCCAGCCGGGCCCGGCACTGGAAACCAGCTTCGCGAATGCGGGGCAAATCTCGCCCGGCTACGCCTCGCCATGGGCTGCGCCCGGCATTCCCTTGAAAGCCGTGAAGTGGATGATGCAGCGCCACGCGCCCCTGGCCATCTCGCTCGACGGCAGCGCCGCCCAGCTCAAATGGATGTGGCAGATGTTGCGTAACTGCACACCGGAAGCGTATGCGGTGAACAAGGAACGCATGGTGCGCCTGGCTGAATACAGCCGCGACTGCTTCAAGGTGCTGCGCGCGGAGGCGGGCATCACGTATGAAGGCCGCCAGCAAGGCACGATGCAATTGTTCCGCACTGAAAAGCAATACAACGACGCCGCGAAAGATATCGAAGTGTTGAAAGATGCAGGCGTGCCGTATGAAGTGCTGCAGCGCAACGAGCTGTCGCGCGCCGAACCGGCACTGGAAGCGGTCAAGGATAAACTGTTCGGCGGCTTGCGCCTGCCCAACGATGAAACCGGCGATTGCCAGCTGTTTACCACGCGCCTGTCGGAAATGGCTGTGGCGCTGGGCGTGAAGTTCCGTTATGGCGTGGCGATCGACGCGTTGCTGACGCAGGGCGACGAAATTGCTGGCGTGCAATGCGGCGCGGAAATCGTCAAGGCCGATTCCTATGTGGTGGCCCTGGGTTCCTACTCGACCGGCTTCATGAAGCCGCTGCTGGACATTCCTGTGTATCCATTGAAGGGCTATTCGATCACCGTGCCGATCGTCAACGCGGCCAAGGCCCCCGTATCGACCATCCTCGATGAAACCTACAAGATTGCCGTGACGCGTTTTGACGACCGCATCCGCGTGGGCGGCATGGCGGAAATCGCCGGCTACAACCTGAACCTGAACCCGCGCCGCCGCGAAACCCTGGAAATGGTCGTCAACGACCTGTTCCCCGGCGGCGGCAACACGGCGGAAGCCACGTTCTGGACTGGCCTGCGCCCGATGACGCCGGACGGCACGCCGATCGTCGGCCGCACGCCGCTGCGCAACCTGTTCCTGAACACGGGTCACGGCACCCTGGGCTGGACCATGTCCTGCGGTTCGGCGCAATTGCTGGCCGACCTGATGTCGTCGAAACAGCCGGCTATTTTGGCAGACGACCTGTCCGTCAGCCGCTACAGCGGCGCGCAGGGCAATGGCAAACTGCAACACGCGGTGGCCTGAGATGGCGGCCAGCATGCCTCCGAAGGAACGTAGCGGCGCCATCCTGACGGTCGACCTGGACGCCGTGCGCGCCAACTACCGCTTGCTGCGCGACAAGGCCCATCCGGCCGCCTGCTCGGCCGTGGTGAAGTCCGATGCGTATGGCCTCGGCGCCGCGCAAGTGGGCGCGGCCCTGTATGAAGAGGGTTGCCGCCATTTCTTCGTGGCCCACCTGGAAGAGGGCATCAGCCTGCGCCCGCATGTGGCGCCGGACGCGGAAATTTTCGTGCTGCACGGCCCGCCCGTCGATACGGAAGGCGAATTCACCGCCCACGGCTTGATACCCGTGCTCAACAGCGAGCCGCAGGTGGCGGGCTGGCGCAAGCATGCAGCAGCGCTGGGCACCACCCTGAACGCCGTCGTGCAAGTCGATACGGGCATGTCGCGCATGGGCTTGTCGCCGCAGGAAATCGACGCCTGGCTGCTTGACCCTCACTTTCTCGACGGCATCAAGGTGCGCTACATCATGAGCCACCTGGCGTGCGCCGACGAGCGCAACAACCCGATGAATGGCGAGCAACTGGCCCGTTTCAGCGCCATCCGCGCCCGTTTGCCGCAGTACCGCGCCAGCCTGGCCAATTCCTCGGGCATCTTTTTGTCGCCCGACTATCACTTTGACCTGGTGCGCCCCGGTGCGGCCCTGTACGGCATCGCGCCGCAAGGCGACGCGCCCAATCCGCTGCGCTCCGTGGTGCGCCTGCAGGGCAAAGTGCTGCAGACGCGCACGATCGCCGCCGGCGACCACGTGGGCTACAGCCGCCGCTACACGGCCAGCGAGCCGCGCCAGGTGGCGACTATTTCCGTCGGCTATGCCGATGGCTGGCTGCGCAGCATGAGCAACCAGGGCCTGGCCATCGTCGATGGCGTGAAAGTGCCGCAGATCGGCGCCATTTCCATGGATTCCATCACGCTGGACGTGAGCGCCATCGCGCAGGAGCGCGTCGCGCCGGGCAGCCTGGTCGACCTGATCTGCGCCGAACACCCGGTCGACGCCGTGGCGGCCATGGCCAATACCATCGGCTATGAAGTGCTGACAAATCTTGGCGGGCGCTACTACCGCGAGTATCAGGGATTAGCCGGCGCCGCACGCTAAGCAGCGCGAAACCGATGATTGTGTGGCAAGATAGCCCTGACGTGCGTCGCACTTCAGGGCTTTTTTTTAACCATCATCGGGGACTTTCATGAGCCAATATCAAGTTGCAATCATCGTCGGCAGCCTGCGCAAGGATTCCTTCAACCGCAAGTTGGCCGACGCCATCATCAAGCTGGCGCCGCCCGAGTTTTCCTTCAAACATATCGACATCGGTGACTTGCCGCTGTACAACCAGGACGATGATGGCGCGCAGGCTGAGCAGGTGCTGCGCCTCAAATCCGACATTTCCGCTTCGCAAGCCTTGCTCTTCCTCACGCCCGAATACAACCGCTCGATCCCCGGCGTGCTGAAAAACGCCCTCGACCACGGTTCGCGCCCGTACGGCCAGAGCGTGTGGGGCGGCAAGCCGGGCGCCGTGCTCGGTGTTTCCGTGGGCGCCACGGGCACGGCCCTGGCGCAGCAGCATTTGCGCAATGTGCTGGCCTACCTGGACGTGCCCCTGCTGGGCCAGCCAGAGATGTTTATCCAGGCCAAGGACGGCCTGTTCGACGAGCATGGCGGCATCGGCCCGGCCAGTCTGGGCTTCTTCCAGGGGTGGATGCAGCGCTATGTGGACTGGGTCAGGAAACACGCCATTCACGCTTGATGCATATCAAGGCGGCAGCGTTCTGCGTTGCCGCTTGTACACATTCTTTGACCATTGATGCCAAGATTTCAATATTGGCACGGGTGTCTCGGTATAATGCGCCCTTTCTTTAGCGCAATATTTTTTCTTGCCGACGCCATGTGGACTAAACCTGTTCCGCGCATGAACTTGCGCCGTTTGATCGTGCTCGTGGCCTTTGCCAGCGCCCTGGTGTCCCTGGCCAATACGTTTTATGCCAGCTACAGCGTGCAGCGCCAGTTGCTGATCGATACCACTCTGGAAGCGAATCACGCGTATGCGAGCAAGCTGGCCAGCACGGCCGAGGATTTTCTGCAGTCGGCGCGCCAGCAGCTCGCCTACAGCGCGGGCAGCTTGCCTGCGCGCATGGGCGACGAGCAGTGGCTGACGGATGAGGCGCAGCGCCTGCGCCTGCAAACGAACAGCTTCAATTCCGTGCTCATCGTCGATGCCCAGGGCAAGGTGCTGGGCGTGTCGCCGGAAACCCTGGCCCTGAAAAACCGCACGCTCGATTCGGCCGGCGCCGTGCAGGCGCTGCGCGAGCGGCGCCCGCTGGTGACGCAGCCCTACGTCTCTTCGGCAGGCAACCTGGTGGTCTTCATCTCGCATCCCATCATCGGCAAGGATGGCCGCTACCTCGGTTATGTGGGCGGCAGCATCTACCTGAAACAGAAAAATATCCTGTACACCATGCTGGGCCAGCATTACTACCGCGATGGCTCCTACCTGTACGTGGTGGACCAGAAGCGGCGTCTGCTATACCACCCGGACCCTGATCGCCTGGGCGACGTGGCTGGCAGCAATGAAATCATCGACGCCATTATCGCGCAGCAGGGCGGCGGCAACCGGCGCATGTACAACAGCCTGGGCGTGGATATGCTGGCCGGCTACGCCGTCATGCCGTCGACGGGCTGGGGTATCGTGGCGCAGCGTCCGACGGCCATGACACTGGCCCCGCTGAACCAGCTGATGGCCAATACGGTGTGGCATTCGCTGCCGATCGCCTTGCTGAGCCTGCCATTCATCTGGTGGCTGGCCAGCCTGATTTCGCGGCCCCTGGTGCAGCTGGCCGAGGGCGCGCGGCACATGGATGCGCCCGGCACGGCAGAACACATCGCCGCCATCCGCTCGTGGTATGTGGAAGCGGCGCAGATCAAGAAAGCCTTGCTGAAGGGCCTGGCGCTGTTGCAGAACAAGATTGGCAAGCTGAAGACCGATGTGCAGACGGACCCGCTGACGGGCTTGTCGAATCGGCGCGGCATGGCGGCGGCGCTGGACGACTGGCAGGCGCAGGCGCGGCCGTTTTCCGTCATCGCCATCGATATCGACCATTTCAAGCAAGTCAACGACCGCTGGGGCCATGCCGTTGGCGACGAGGTCATCCTGCACCTGGCGCAGCTGATGCGCGCCTGTTCGCGCGATGCTGACGTGCTGTGCCGCAATGGCGGCGATGAATTCATCATGCTGCTGCCCGATGCCGACCTCGACGTGGCCATGCAGGTGGCCGAGCGCCTGCGCGCCAAGGTGGCAGCCGCCGTGATTCCCGGCGCGGGCGCCATCACGGTCTCGCTGGGCGTGGTCTCGTCATCGCACGGCGGGCGCAGCACGGACGCCGTGCTGCTGGCCGCCGACGCGGCCCTGTATGTGGCCAAGGAAAATGGACGCAATTGCGTGGGCATCACGGAGCCCGCCTGACAGGCAGCCGTGCGGCATACACTGATCCGCTGTTTTCTGTTGTATCTGAGCCTGTCCGGTTTGCCCGCCAGCGCTTACCATGTGGCCCTGATCAGGTACGACGAGGACAGCAGGTATGGCAGGGATGGATATTGATGATGTTTGAGCAAGAACCTGGCATCTGCTGCGAGGTCAATGGTCAGCCGCACCCGCTGGCCTTCCTCGATTGCCGCGAACTCAACTACGGCCAGCACAGCGTGCTGCCGCTGCACCCGTTCCGCCTGAGCGTGCCGGAAGCGGCGCTGGCGGGACTGCTCGACGAACCGTTCAACAGTTTCGTGCAGGATTGCCGCGAAGACGACTTGCAATACGAGGAAAGCGACTTGCCCGCGCTCAGGGACGCCGGCTACCCGGACATCATGGCCATGCTGGCGGGCCATCGGCCGCTGCTGGCCGAAATGATTGACGACTTCATGATCGGCGACCTGATGTGCGCCATCGGGCGCGCCAGCGGCTACTGCCGGCCCCGCGCCCGTTACAGGGGCGACGTGGAAGCGGCTGATGGCCGCGCATATTTCACCGTCAATCAAGTGGAGAAAATCCATTTTGCCGCTGGCCAGGTCATATTGGAGGGGCAGGGCTATTACGGCGTGTACGTGATCTGGCTGACGCACGGCGACGGGCGAAAATAGGGACTTGACCTTCCTCGTGTGGGAAGGTTTATAGTCTTGCCATGAACCGTGCCTTTTTACGCTTTCTCGCCCGCTCGCTGCTCTGGCTGCTGGCCGTCACGCTGCCCTTGCAGGGCTTTGCGTCGGCCATGCGCAGCTGCTGCGTGGACGAGCTGGCGGCGGCGGTCACCGTCACCGCTGTAGTCATGCAGGCACCCCAGTGCCACGACATGGGCGACATGGCAGATATGGCCGACATGCAGATGACGGACCAGCCGATGAAAATGGCCATGGACGATGGCGGCACCACGCACCATGGCCACGATTGCAGCAACCATGGCGCTTGCACCGTGGGTGCCACGGCGCCTCCGGGCATGCCGGCCCTGCACGCCTTGACCCTGCGCGCGCCGCCTCCGGCGCTGGCGCCCGATTGCCTGTTCGCCGGGCATATCCCGCTTGGTCCCGAACGTCCCCCGAGAAGCACGCGCTCCGCCTGACCGCCCGTTGAACCTGGCGGTGCCGCCGTCGCACGTCCCTGCATCTGGATCTTGCAGCTTGTACCGGCCGCGCCAGCGTTCCCGTCGCGCGCCCACCGCGCCATACCCTGTCCTTCAAGGAATACCATGAAACAATTATTCAGCCTCACGCTGGCCGCCGGCATTGCGCTTGCCGCGCTGTCGCTGGCCGCCGTCGCGCAGTCTCAGCCTGCCCCGCAAGAGGCGCAAGCGTCCGTGCCGGCTACTACTTACCGCTCCGCTTTCGCCGGCTACCGTCCCGCCGCCGAAGACGACGCCACGCCCGACCAGACCTGGCGCGCCCTCAACGAGAAAGTCGGCAAGGCAGGTGGCCACATGGGCATGATGAAGATGGAGGGCCACAAGAAGGACGGCCACAAGATGCCCATGGATAAGCCCAGTCCCCAGCCCGCTCCCCAGCCCGCCCCGCAACACCAGCATGAAGGACACTGACATGGCCCGTTTCACAAAATCAACTTGCCTGACGCCACTGGCGCTGGCGGCCGTTCTGCTGCTGAATGGCTGCACCAGCTTCAGCCCCGATGGCGGCATGCAGACGGTGTCCGCGCTGGCCGACGCCCGCACGGGCGCACCCGACGCGCTGGCGGACAAGGGCGGCGAGGAAAAATTGGCTAGCCTGCTGGCCCAGCCTTTGGACGCCGACAGCGCCGTGCGCATCGCCCTGATGAACAACCACGCCATGAAAGTGGCGCTGGCCGAACTGGGTGCGTCCGAGGCGGACCTGGTGCAAGCGGGGCGCTTGCGCAATCCCGGCCTGTCGTTCGGCCGCTCGCATGGTAGCAACGGCAATGAAATCGACCGGGGCGTCAGCTTCGACCTGGCCGGCTTGCTGACCATGCCGATGCGCGTGAATATCGAGCGGGGCCGTTTCGAGCAAGCCAAGCTGCAAGCGGCCATCAGCGCCGTGCAACTGGCATCGGATACGCGCCGCGCCTATTTCAATGCTGTCGCTGCCGTGCAGACGCAAGCCTTCATGCAGCGGGCGCTGCTGTCGGCCGAGGCGGGCGCCGAGCTGGCCACGCGCTTGCAGCAGGCGGGCAACTGGAGCCGCCTCGATCAGGCGCGCCAGCAAGTGTTTTATGCCGATGCCGTCGGCGACCTGGCCCGCGCGCGCCACCAGGCTACGGCCACGCGCGAGCACCTGACGCGTTTGCTGGGCCTGTGGGGCAAGCAGACAGCCTTCACTTTGCCATCGCGCCTGCCCGACTTGCCGGCCCAGGCCTTGGACGCCGCCAATATCGAGGCGCAGGCGATGGAGCAGCGCCTCGACGTGCAGAGAGCGAAACTCGATGCGCACGCGACGGCCGACGCGCTGGGCCTGGCCAAGGTGACGGGTTTCATCAATGTGCTCGACGTGGGCTATACCAACAAGAGCACGAGCGAGGCGCCGCGCGAGAATGGCTATCAGGTTTCGCTGGAATTGCCCCTGTTCGACTGGGGTTCGGCGCGCAACGCCAGGGCGCAAGCCTTGTACGAGCAATCGCTGCAGCGTACGGCGGGCACGGCGGTGCGGGCCCGCTCCGAAGTGCGCGAAGCGTATTCCAGCTACCGCACGGCGTATGACCTGGCGCGCCACTACCGCGATGAAGTCGTGCCGCTGCGCAAGACGATCTCGCATGAAGTATTGCTGCGCTACAACGGCATGCTGGCCAGCGTGTTCGAGCTGCTGGCTGACGCGCGCGAGCAGGTCGCCAGCGTCAACAGCGCCATCGAGACCCAACGCGATTTCTGGATCGCCCAAACCGAATTGCAATCGGCCATCAATGGCAGCGGCCCAGCCGCGAAGGAATAATGATGATTACACGTAGAAACTTTTTCATGAATGCAGGCGCCGTCGCCCTGAGTGCCGCGGCCGTCAGCCGCGTGGCTGCGGCCTCGTTGCCGGAAGCCGTCAGCATGGCTGGCGCGGAAACGAAAGCGCCGCCACCACCGCCGAACGGGCGGCCATTCAACCCCGTCGTCACCCTGAATGGCTGGTCCTTGCCCTGGCGCATGAACAACAATGTCAAGGAATTCCATTTGGTGGCCGAACCCGTCGTGCGCGAACTGGCGCCCGGCATGATGGCCAATCTGTGGGGTTACAACGGCCAGTCGCCGGGCCCCACCATCGAAGTGGTGGAGGGCGACCGGGTACGCATCTTTGTCACCAATAAATTACCGGAACACACGAGCGTGCACTGGCATGGCCAGCGCTTGCCCAACGGCATGGATGGCGTCACGGGCCTGACCCAGCCGGGCATTCCTCCCGGCAAGACTTTCGTGTATGAATTCGTTGCCAAGCGGCCTGGCACTTTCATGTACCACCCGCATGCCGATGAAATGACGCAGATGGCCATGGGCATGATGGGCTTCTGGGTGACGCACCCGAAAGACCCGAACTTCATGAAGGTGGACCGCGATTTCGTCTTCCTGCTGAGCAATTACGACATCGATCCCGGCAGCTACACGCCGAAGATCATGACCATGACGGATTTTAATCTGTTCACCTTCAACAGCCGCGTCTTCCCCGGCATCGACCCCATGGTCGTGCGCCAGGGCGACAAGGTACGCGTGCGCGTGGGCAATCTGACCATGACCAACCACCCGATCCACATGCATGGCCATGAATTCGAGGTGACGGGCACGGATGGCGGCTGGACGCGCCCCGAATCGCGCTGGCCTGAAGTGACCACGGACGTGGCCGTGGGCCAGATGCGCGCCGTGGAGTTCACGGCCACGGACCTGGGAGACTGGGCTTTCCACTGCCACAAGTCGCACCATACGATGAATGCCATGGGGCATGACGTGCCCACCATGATCGGCGTCGACCACCAGGGCGTGGCGGCGAAGATCAACCAGCTCGTGCCCGGCTACATGGTGATGGGCGAACGGGGCATGGCTGACATGGGCGAGATGCAGATGCCGATCCCCGACAACACCTTGCCGATGATGGCCGGCGAGGGCCCGTTCGGCGCCATCGGCATGGGCGGCATGTTTACGACAGTCAAGGTGCGCAAGGACCAGAAACCGGGCGATTACCGCGATCCTGGCTGGTACAAGCACCCGGCCGGCAGCGTGGCGTATGAATGGACGGGCGTCTTGCCGGAGCCGGTGCGCGGCCAGGGCGCTGGCAAACCGGTGGCGAAAGGCAGCGTCGAAATGACGGTGCGCAAGCCGGCCGCTCACAGCGGGCATTAATCTCGCGCATTGCCGGCGTCACGACGAACGGCTTGCCTAGCATGGCAAGCCGTTTTGCATGTTGTTTAATATCAAGGAATTATTATGTAGTGACAATCTGAGCATTTTTTTTCGTGATTTTTCTTTATATTCAAGCCAGATCATTCCAGTTACTTTTGGTATCGGCCAGTCTACGGGGGGGAATCATGTTGAACCGGATGAAGGTGGGAACGCGCTTGCTGGCGGCATTTTTTTGTGTCGCGCTGATGGGGGCCGTCGTGGCCGGCATCGGTATCTTCAACATGGGCAAGATCGATACCATGGCGGGGCAGATGTACAACAGTGAATTGATGGGCTTGTCGTACATCAAGGAAGCCAACATCGCCTTGATCAAGGTGGGCCGCGCCCGTAGTAATTTCTTGCTGGCCACTACTCCAGAGGAGCGCGCCACGCGCCAGGCCGACATCGCCAAATTCCTCGACATGAATAAAAGCTACCTTGCCAAGGCGGAACCGCTGTTCGTCACGCCGGCTGCCAAGCAGTTGTTTGCCCGCTTCGCCGCCGTCGAAGCCGTGTACGTCGTCACCATGCAGCAGGCGCTAACCTTGGCGGCGGCCGAACCGCTGGCCCAGCGCAGCGCGCAAATGGTCGATCTGCTCAACAAGACGCGCCAGCATGCCGATGAACTCGACGGTATGCTGGATAAGCTCTCGCTGCAGAAAGAAGAGCGCGCCAGGGCTGCAGCCGCGCAGGCGTCGGGCGTGTACCAGGCCAGCCGCAGCTTCATGCTCGCGCTGGTGCTGGCCAGCATGGTGGCCGGCCTGGCGCTGGGGGCGCTGATCACGCGCGGACTGACGCGCCAGCTGGGCGGCGAACCGGCGTATGCCGTGAGGATCGCGGGCGCCATCGCCGAGGGTGACCTCACCGTGGATATCCGCACGGCCAGCCACGACAACGGCAGTCTGCTGTTTGCCATGAAAACCATGCGCGACAAGCTGGTGGGCATCGTCAGCCAGGTGCGCTCGGGCACGGATACCATCAACACGGCTTCGGGCGAAATCGCCCAGGGCAACCTGGATTTGTCGTCACGCACGGAAGAGCAGGCCAGTTCGCTGGAAGAAACCGCGTCCTCGATGGAGCAGCTGACGTCGGCCGTGCGCCAGAACGCGGACAATGCGCGCCAGGCCAATACGCTGGCCGGCGCCGCCTCCGATGTGGCCGGCAAGGGCGGCGTCGTGGTGGGGCAGGTGGTGCAGACGATGGAATCGATCAATGCCTCCTCACGCAAGATCGTCGACATCATCAGCGTCATCGACGGCATCGCCTTCCAGACCAACATTCTGGCCTTGAACGCGGCCGTGGAAGCGGCCAGGGCGGGCGAGGAGGGGCGAGGTTTCGCCGTCGTGGCGTCCGAAGTGCGCAACCTGGCACAGAGGTCCAGCCAGGCCGCCAAGGAAATCAAGACCCTGATCGGCGACTCCGTCGAGCAGGTGGAAATCGGTTCCAGGCTCGTGCATGACGCGGGCAAGACGATGGATGAAGTCGTCGCCAGCGTGCGCCAGGTGGCCGACATCATGCAGGAAATCACGGCCGCCAGCGCCGAACAGAGTGCCGGCATCGAGCAAGTCAACCAGGCCGTCTTGCAAATGGACCAGGTGACGCAGCAGAACGCGGCCCTGGTGGAGGAGGCGGCGGCTGCCGCCGAGTCGCTGCAAGACCAGGCGCAGACCTTGACGGAACTGGTGGGCGTGTTCCGCCTGCATGCCCAGGCCGAACGAATCGCCGTGGCCTCGCCCAGCAATGTCACGCCACTGCGCCGCCCGGCGCCTCCTGTCAAGCAGGGCGTGCGACGCCTGGCTTGAACGCGGCAGGATCGGGCGCAACACGCACACATGGGCTTGGTGGTAGGCTGTCGCTATTGCGCATTTGCCACTTCCGAGTTCCTCCATGTCATCTCCTTTCCTGCCGCCCTTATGTTTCTCTCTATTGCTGATGTCCCTGGCGCCATTGGCGCAGGCGCAGGACGGCGATCCCGTCCTGCCTTACCGACCTTCCGTGGCCAGTCCCGCCCAGCTGCCTGTGCCAGGCCAACTGGAGTTCGAGGTGGGCGGCCTGCTGTCGAAAACGGACGACACGCGCCGTGCCAGCCTCCCATACACGTTTAAACTGGCGTTCACGCCCGAATGGGGCTTGCTGCTGGAAGGCGAGGGGATCGAGCGCGCGCGCGATGAAACGGGCCGGCGCGAGACGGGCGTGGGCGACACGACCATCGTGCTCAAGCGCGCCTTTGAGCTCGACAGCGCCACGGCGCTGGGCCTGGAACTGGGCTGGAAGTTACCGACGGCCAAGGACGCCATCGGCAGCGGCAAGAGCGACGTGTCGCTGAACGGCATTGTCAGCCGCGACCTGGGCGCCGTGCACATGGACGCCAACCTGAACGCCACGCGCCTGGGGGCGACAGACCCTGGCACGGGCAGGGTACAAACGGGCTGGGCGGCCTCCTTTTCCACGCCCGTCAGCGCGCGCTGGGGCGCAACGGCGGAAGTGTCGGGCACGCGTTTGCGCGGCGCGCCGGCCACCGCGCAGTTGCTGCTGGCGGCCACGTACAGTCCCACGCCGCGGCTGGCCATCGATATCGGCATGGCGCGCGGCTTGACGGCGGCGTCTCCGGACTGGTCGCTGTTCAGCGGACTGGTTGTGCCTTTGGGCAAGCTGTGGTGAGTTTGCCAAGGCTTTCCTTATGTGTCCTTGCGAACAAACTAGCTGACGCACAAGGTCTACAATCAGGACATCACTGATAAAAGGAGTGTCCCGTGAAAACCCTAATGCTTGCCGCCGCCTTGCTGTCGGCCGCCACCGCTGCTGTTGCCCAGGTCTCCGTCACCGTCGGCCAGCCCGGCTTTTACGGACGCATCGACATAGGCGACTATCCCGCGCCGCAATTGATCTACGCCCAGCCCGTCATCGTGCAGCGCCCGCAATACTATTCAGCCCGTCCCATCTATTTGCGCGTGCCGCCCGGTCATGCGAAACATTGGTCCAAGCACTGCCGCAAGTATAATGCCTGTAACCAAGAAGTGTATTTCGTACAAGATAGTTGGTATAACAATCAATATGCTCCCCGCTATCGCCAGCAGCATGGCGATCATGGCCGTCCCGATTATCGCGACCATGACCGTGATCGCGGCCACGATGACAAGCGCAACAAGCATGAAGGCAAGCGCGACAAGCATGAAGGCAAGCGCGACAAGCATGATGACAATCCGGGCAGAGGCCATGGCAACGGCAACGGGCGCAGGGACTAAACAAACAAGCAGGAGGATCTTTGCATAGTAAAATCGTTATCGTAGGTGGTGGCGCAGGCGGCCTGGAGCTGGCCTGCAAACTCAGCCGCAAGCTCGGCCCCGGCCAGGTGACTCTGGTCGACAGCCGCCTGTACCATATCTGGAAGCCGTCGCTGCATGAGGTAGCGGCCGGCACGCTGGACATTCATCAAGAGGGCCTGTCGTACCAGATGCTGGCGCATGACAATGGTTTTACCTATGTCTATGGCCCCCTGATCGCGCTCGACGCGGCGTCGAACAGCCTCTCCGTGGGCGCCATCGCCACCGACAAGGATGAGCAGCTCTTGCCGCAACGGCAGATCCACTACGACCAGCTGGTGCTGGCCGTGGGCAGCACCTCGAATTACTTCGGCGTGCCCGGTGCCAAGGAAAACACGATTTCCCTGAATGCCACGGAAGACGCCGAACGTTTCCGCCTGACGCTGTTGAAACTGCTGGCCATGGCCGAGCAGCGCCAGGGCGACGCGGGCCATCCCGGTGTCGACATCGTCATCATCGGCGGGGGCGCCACGGGCGTGGAGCTGGCGGCCGAATTGCGCGAAGCGAGCGGCGTGTATGCCGCGTATGGTTTCCAGAATCTCAACGCTATCAAGGACGTGCGCATCACCCTGCTCGAAGGGGCGCCGCGCATCCTGGCGCCGCTGCCCGAGCGCGTCTCCATCGCCGCCTCGAAACTGCTGCACAAGCATGGCATCAGCGTGGTGACCGATACGCGCGTCACCACGATCGAAGCCGACAAGGTGACGGTGGCCAGCGGCACCAGCTATGCGGCCGACATCTGCGTGTGGGCCGCCGGCATCCGCGCGCCGGAATTCCTGTCGACGTTGGGCTTGCCGACGAATCGCGCCGGCCAGCTGGAAGTGACGGGCATGCTCAACGTGCAAGGCCATGCGAATATTTTCGCGCTGGGCGACTGCGCCGCCTGCACGGGGCCGGACGGCAAGCTGGTGCCGCCGCGCGCCCAGGCAGCCCATCAGCAAGCCGATTACCTGCTGAAAACCTTCCTGCTGCAAGCGAAGGCCAAGCCGCCGCAAACCAAGCCGTATGAATACCTGGACTACGGTTCGCTGGTGTCGTTTGGCCGCACTACCTCGGTGGGCACCCTGATGGGTTCCCTGAAGGGCCTGAGCTGGTTCGTGGAAGGTTTTGTCGCGCGCATGATGTATGTGAGCCTGCACCTGATGCACCACAACGCCGTGCTGGGCAGCGTGCGCACGGCTGTCATGGCCATGGGCCGTTTCCTGATCAAGCGCAGCACGCCGCAGGTCAAGCTGCATTAAGCCGTTGCTATCAAACTGGAATAGGGGCCTTGCGAACTGAACCCCAAAAGTTGGACACCAACTTTTGGGGTTTTTTCATGACCAAGTACAACGAGCAGTTCAAGCTGACAGTGGTTCGGCAATATCTGGATGGCCGGCAAGGCTATAAAT
>NZ_JBNYXS010000039.1:0-32173 GCF_051380775.1 Janthinobacterium pasteuri
GAACTGGGCGATGAAGGTTTTCCACTGGGCTGGCTGCATGGAAGACTCCCGTTTGTCTGCTATGTACCGTCAGACAGCAGGGCCCCAGGAAAATTCTCGGAATTCCCCTACTTATCGAGGACAGAGCCTTTTATTATCGCCACCCACCTGGACGGACAGGCGATGGCGCTGGGCGGCCTGGGGCCGCTATGGGCGATCCATGATGCCGACCGCATCGCGGCCGTGGCGGCACTGCCCCTGGCCCAGCGTTTCGCCAGCTGTCCGTGGGCGCTGTATCACATTGGCGTGGAGGTGGGTTGATACGACTGACAACGCCAATCAGGCGTAGGCTTCGGCCATCGACATCACGCGCGGCGCGATGGTGATGCCGTACTCCTCGAACAGGGCCGTGATAGCTGCCAGGTTATGCGTGCACTCCTCGGTTTTCCAGCCCTTGAAGATATCCGTGCCATCCTTCTGGAAATGCAGATCCAGCACCTTGCCCGTATCCTTGTGCAGGTAGGGCGAACTATAGGTGTTCTCGTAGCCGAGCGCCTTCAATTGTCCCAGCAAGGCGTGCGGTGGATGGTCGGGATCGGTGGCGAGGAAAACGCCAAAGGTCTTGCCCGGTGGTTTGGCGGCGATGTCGACTTCATAAATGCCGGGGGCCTTGCTGACAGACGTACTCTTTAAAAATAACATACAACACTCCCTGCGCGTGGTGCCCTGCGCCGAAAACGGGCGGCAAGACAGGGGCGGTGCGCAATGATTCCCCTCATCAAATCTTATTGCTAATTTGCATCTTTGTCGACAAATCGGCACTTTTATTTGGTAAGTCGTGGTTATCTTGCCGCGTACACCAGCGTAAATTATCAATAAAGCTAGTTATCATTGCACCAATACTCGGCCTGCTGCATACTTTTGGCTTGCGTAAAGATTATCTTCCCGCCTGCCACTTCCTCGTCTCCATGCGCCTTCTGTCGATCAAGTACCGCTTGCTCATCCTCCTGACCCTGATCCTGGGCGCGGGCTTCATGGCCACCAGCCTGGCCAGTTATCTGGCCTCGCGCCAGGCCATCGAGCATGGCATCGCCGACCAGACCTTGCCTTTAACGGGCGACAATATTTATTCCGAAATCCAGAAGGACATGCTGCGCCCCGTCTTCATTTCGTCGCTGATGGCGCACGACACCTTCGTGCGCGACTGGATACTCGCGGGCGAAAACAACCCGGCGCAGATCGTGCGCTACCTGGCCGAAGTCAAGAAGAAATACGGCGCCATCACCAGCTTTCTCGTCTCGGACAAAAGCAGCAAATATTATTACGCGGAAGGCACCCTGAAATCCGTCAGCCCGGAAGCGACGCGCGACATCTGGTACTACCGCGTGCGCGCCATGGACAGCACCGATTATGAAACCAATGTCGACGTGGACATGGCCAACCGCGACAGCATGACCATCTTCATCAACCACCGCGTGGTCGATTACAACGGCCAGTTCATCGGTGCCACCGGCATCGGCCTGACCCTGGCCACCATGAGCCACATCATCGATCGCTACCAGCTACGCTTCCACCGCAACATCTATTTTGTCGACGGCGCCGGCACCCTGGTGCTGGCGGGCAAGACCATGCGCGAGGGTCACGGCAACATCCGCAACTTGCCCGGCGTGAGCAGCATTGCCGACCAGATCATCAACCACCAGAGTACGCCGACGCATCTGTCGTACCAGTTGGACCGAGCGCAAATCCTCGTCAACTCGCGTTTCATTCCCGAACTGGGCTGGTACCTGGTGGTCGAGCAAAATGTCAGCGACGAAGTCAAGTCGCTGCAGCGCGTATTCATCCTGAATCTGGCCATCAGCTTTGGCGTGACCCTGCTGGTACTGGTGCTGACCTTGCTGACGGTGAACCGCTACCAGCGCCGCATCGAACGCATCGCCTCGACGGATGCGCTGACCGGGCTATTGAACCGCCAATCGCTGGAACTGCTGTTCCAGCGCGCCATGCTCTTGTCCAAACGCACGGCGCAACCGATGTCGGCCATCCTGTTCGACATCGATTTCTTCAAGCGCGTCAACGATACCCACGGCCACCTGTGGGGCGACAAGATCATTTGCGGCGTGGCCGACGTGGCGCGCGCCACGGTGCGCGAAAGCGACGTCATCACGCGCTGGGGCGGCGAGGAATACCTGGTACTGCTGAATAACTGCAACCTGGCCAAAGCACAGGAAGTGGCGGAAAACCTGCGCGCCGCCGTCGAGCGCCACGATTTCGGCCTGCCCGCGCCGCAACTACCCGTGACGATCAGCCTGGGCGTGGCCGAGTACCAAGCCGACGAAAGCGAATCAGCCTTCTTTTCGCGCGCCGACAGCGCGCTGTATCAGGCCAAGCAGCGCGGACGCAACGGCGTGCACGCCGCCTGATTCATCCCCCGCGCTTGCGTCTGGCCAGATCTTGCGTGGGCGCCACCAGCGCCCGGTACAACTCGCCCGTGGCAGCATCCCATTGCTGCACCGCCAGTTGCTGGCGTTGCACGGTGGCATCATCGCCACGTGCGATGGGCCCGGACAGCGCGGGCGCGGCACCAAGGCGGAATACATTGGCCACCGCTTCCGTCACCAGGGGCTGCGCCAGTTCGCGCGCCACCGGCTCGGGAATGCCGGCCGCCTGGTAGGCACGCAAGGCCGCGTCGAGCACCGTCACCAGGTAATTGCTGGCGAAGACGGCAGCGGCGTGATACAAGGTCTTGGCGGCTGGATCGATGGGCACGGGGCGCGCGCCGATGGTGACCAAGGCCGGCGTGAGGAAGGCCAGCGCCAGCGAGTCGCCTTCGACGCCGCAAAACGTGCCGTCAAAGGTGGCGGCCACCTGCTGCGGGTCGGCAAAGCTGCGGATCGGGTGGGCGCTGGCGACAAAAGCACCGGCCTGCGTGGCCGCCAGCAGCACGTTCGAGGCCAGCGCACCGCTGCAGTGAAACACGATGGCGCCTGCCTGGCGTCCTTCGGCCACCAGCGCCGCGCAGGCCGGGCCGATCTGGTCGTCCGCCACGGCCAGCATGGTGACGTCGGCGCGCCGCAAGGCCGCATAGCTGGCGACGGGAGTACCGGCGCCCATGAATGCCACAGCCGCCTGCGCCGATGCCATCGAGCGCGTCAGCACGTCCTGTACGGCGATACCATCCACGCCGGCGAACAAACGGCCCAGCACGCGGCCCACATGGCCGGCGCCGATGATATTCAGGGTGACGTCCATGGCTGCCTAGAAGCTGGAACCGGGCTGGCGCAGGAATTCCACCTCTTCCGGCGTGGAAGGCCGACCGAGCATGGCGTTACGGTGGGGGAAGCGGCCAAAGCGGGCGATCACTTCCTGGTGCCGCTGCGCATAATCGAGCATGCCGTCAAAACCGGGCTGCGCCTGCGACAGCAGCTGGAACAGCTCGACGGCGCGCGCCTGCATGGCCAGGTCTTCCGCGTGTTCGAACGGCAGGTAGGCGAAGGCGCGCAGCATCGGCGGCAGCTGCCGGTCCTGCCCTGCGTCTGTCAAGGCGACGGCCAGCGCCAGCGCCTGGCTATCGCCGGCAAAGGCGCGCGGTGTGCCCCGATATATGTTGCGCGTGAATTGGTCGAGCACGATGAGGCGCGCCAGCGCGCCGTGCGGGGTGGCGTCCCACGCGCGCAAGCCGCCATCGATGGCGGCATCGATCAGCGCGCCGAAACGCGCGCGTATCTGCGCGTCGAAGCCGTCATCCTTGCGGAACCATTCCACGCGCGACTGGCCGTAGTCACGGTTATCCGGCGGCAGGAACCAGAAATCGAGTACGCCTTGGGCCTGTGCATCCATGTCCATCCTTTTCAGTTGCGTGCGTGCGACAGCTGGAAGCCGGCGATGCCGTCGAAGGCGGCCAGTTCGGCCGACATGGCCGACAGGCTGGCGCCCGTGTTCTTGCCATGCGCGATGGCGACAAAGCGCCATTCCTGCATGCCATCGGTGCTGCCGATGGTCAGCGAGCCGCCGGCGATGTCGTAGCCGCGCTTGGCGGCCATGCGCCGCAGCGCATCTTCGCGCGGCACAAACCCTTGCCTGAAGCGCATGGTGATGGCCACTGCGTGGCGCGACGGCAGCCAGTTCTCCAATTTTGACAGAAAAATCATCGCCATCGCGCACAGGAAGGCCAGGCCCATGGCCGACAGATAAAAGCCGATGCCGACCATGATGCCGATCACGGACGAGGCCCAGATCGAGGCAGCCGTCGTCAGGCCGCTGATATTGAAACCCTCGCGCATGATGACGCCGGCGCCCAGAAAGCCCACCCCCGTGACGATACCCTGGATGACGCGCGTGGGGTCGCTGCCAACGATGGCGCCATGGCCTCCGTACCAGAACTCGGGATAGCCGCCCAGCACCGTCAGCGCCGCCGAGGCCATGCAGACCAGGCTGTAGGTGCGCATGCCCGCTGCGCGCCCGTGATACGAGCGTTCATAGCCCACCAGCAAGCCCAGCAGCAGCGCGCCGAGCAGGTTCAGCAGGATCACGCCATTCGTCGCCAGCTCGGCCGGCGACCAGTAGGCGCGCAGGAAGTCGATGGTCGGCATCTAAGTTTTTTTTGTCAGCTGCTTTTCAAACGCCACATCGAGCTTGCTGACGCGGCGCGCCTTTTGCGGTCCCAGGCCATTGACGAAGGCGACAAAGGCGTCCAGTTCCAGCGGCGGGCACAGGGGCGGCAAGCCCGGGCCTTCGGTCAGGAAAAACAGTTCATCGCCCGTGCGCGCCATCGTGTAAAGGCGCTGGCCGGTGCGTTCCTTGAGTCGCTCGATGGCGGAGGTGGCGCGGGTCGAACGCATCAGATGGCTCCCGTGCGCTGTTCCAGCCACGCCAGCGCATCGCCCGCCAGGTGCGGCGCCAGGCGCGCGCGCACGGTGGCGTGATAGTCGTTGAGCCAGGCCGCCTCGTCATCGCGCAACAGCGAGCGCTCGACGCAGCGCGTGTCGATCGGGCACAGGGTCAGGGTTTCAAAACGCAGGAAGTCACCGAACTGCGAGGACGCGGCGGGAACGGCTGGTACATTCAGCACCAGGTTCTCGATGCGGATGCCCCACTGGCCGGGACGGTAGATGCCCGGTTCAATGGAGGTGATCATGCCTGTCTCCATGGCTGTCTGTGGCTCCGGCATGGCGGACTGGGAAATCGATTGCGGGCCTTCATGGACGTTCAGGAAAAAGCCCACGCCGTGGCCTGTGCCATGGCCAAAGTCGATGCCCTCGGCCCACAGCGGTGCGCGGGCAATCGCATCGAGCATGGGCGACTTCACGCCGCGCGGGAACTGCGCGCGCGACAGGGCGATCATGCTGCGCAAGACCAGCGTGAAGTCACGCTTGTGCTCGGCTGTGATCGTGCCGATGGGGACCACGCGCGTGATATCCGTAGTGCCGCCCAGGTACTGGCCGCCCGAATCGATCAGCAGCAAGCCGTCGCCTTCGATGGTCGCCTCCGTGCCCGCATGGGCGTGGTAATGCATGATCGCGCCGTGCGCATTGAAGCCGGCGATGGTGCCGAAGCTGGGGCTGACAAAACCGGTGCGGCGCGCGCGGCATGCCGTCAGGTGTTCGTCGATGCCGATTTCCGTCAAGGACGCGCGCTGCGGATCGGCCAGGGTGATGTCTAACCAGCTGAAGAATTCGCACAGGGCGGCGCCATCCTGCTCCATGGCGGCGCGCACATGCACCGCTTCGCTATCCGCCTTGCGCGACTTGGCCAGGGTGGTCGGATTGATCGCTTCCACCACCGGCACCGATTCAGGCACGGCCTGGCGCGTGCCGAACGTAATGCGGCGCGGGTCCAGCAGCAAGGTAGCGCTGGCAGGCAGGGCGGCCAGCGCGGCACCCGCGCGGTCATACGCGGCCACGTCCACGCCCTGGGCTTCCAGCGTGGCGCGCAGGGCGGTGGGCAGCTTGCCGTCGGCCACGAACAGCGTGGCGCGTTCCGGCCCCACCAAAGCATGCGCGAGGAAGACGGGGTTGTAATTCACGTCAGCGCCGCGCAGGTTGAACAGCCAGGCGATGTCGTCGAGGGTGGAAATGACGTGGTGGCTGGCGCCGTGCACGGCCATGCTGGCGCGCAGGGCCGCCAGTTTTTCCATGCGCGACAGGGCCGGATACGCCGCCGCATGTTCATACACGGGTGCGGCGGGCATGGCAGGACGCTGCGGCCACACGGCTTGCAACAGGTCGGTATCCGTGCGCAGGGTCACCTGCGCACCCAGCGCCTGCTGCAGCAGGCGCGCATTGGCCAGGCCCAGTACGGCGCCGTCGACGGCCACCGTCTGCCCCGGCTGCATGGTCTCGCCCAGCCAGTCGATATACAGCACGCTGGCGCCGGACGGGATTTTTTTCAGGACGATGCCGCTGCCAGCCAGTTCCGTCTCCGCCTGTTCCCAGTAGCGGCCATCGGTCCACACGCCGGCGAAATCCTGCGTCACGACCAGGGTGCCGACCGACCCCGTAAAGCCGGACAGCCACTCACGGCCCTGCCAGCGCGCCGGCAGGTACTCGGACAGATGCGGGTCAGCCGATGGCACGATGCAGGCGTCGATGTCCTGCGCGCGCATGGCGCTGCGCAGTTGCGACAAACGGGAGGCGGGAGTGGATTGGTCAGGTGTCTGCATGGGGCCGAAAAGAGCGGTGCTGGGAAGCGCCTATGATACCGCGATTAGCCCGGCGCTTGCAGACTGTTCGGCGGCGCGGCCTCATTCTGCATCATCGGCTTCATAACGGCGCAAGCCATCGAGGTCCAGCACGCGGATGCCGCCATAATCGAGGCGCAGCAAGCCTTTTTTTTCCAGCACCTGCAGAGCCTGGTTGGCGCGCTGGCGCGAGGATCCCGACAGCAGGCCGATCTCTTCCTGCGACAGCTGCACCAGCGTATCGACCCCAGGGTACAGGTGCGAGTTGAACATCGAGGCCAGGCAGCGCGCCACGCGCGTGTTCAGGTCCAGCAGGCGCTCGTTTTCCACCATGCCGATGAACTGTCCCAGACGCTCGTTGAGCTGCATCAGCAAGAAGCGTGTGAATGGCAGGCTCGTTTCCAGCAGCCAGTGAAAGGTGGCGCCGGGCAGGCGCGCCACGCGCGTGTCGCGCAGGGCCATGGTGTCGTATTTGCGGATTTCATTCTTCAGCAATGAACCTTCGCCGAACCAGCTGCCGGGCGGCACGCCGATGAAGGTCATGGCCTTGCCGGAGGCGGAAAAATTATTCATCTTGACCATGCCGCTGATGACGCCGATCCAGTTGTCCACCGGCTCGCCCTTGCGGCAGACAAAGCCGCCTTTCGGCACGAAAGTCTCAAACACATCCGCCTCGACCCGGGCCATTTGCACGCGATCGAGCAACTGCGCCCAGTTGGCCGCACGCACGGCATCCTTCAGACTGATATCAGGGTAGGTCATTGTGCGATGCACCATCGAAAAGTGGGTAAATGTCCCCGAAAAGACAACTCGGCAAACTAACGCAAGCTACTATCATTGCACAAACGCCTTACACATAAAAACACAGAGCGCCATCCAACGAGGTGGAGCCTGAGACAAGCAACAGGGAGACACTGGTGCAAACGACTACCACAGCAACGATGCCGACTTTTCCGCGGCGCTTATTGCAACACGGGACAGTACGATCCGCCAAGCCCGCATTCCGCGAAAAACATCTGGGCATCTGGCAAACCTGGACCTGGCTTGAGGTCAACGAGGAGGTGCGCGCGCTGGCCTGCGGTCTGGCTGCCATCGGCTTCCAGCGCGGCATGAACCTGGCCATCATCGGCGACAACCGTCCCCGCCTGTACTGGGCCATGCTGGCCGCGCAAAGCCTGGGCGGCGTACCCGTGCCTCTGTACCAGGATGCGCCAGCCGCCGACATGGCCTATGTGCTGCAGGATGCCGAAATCCGCTACGCCATCGTCGAAGACCAGGAGCAGGTCGACAAGCTGCTCGAACTCAAGGCCCTGTATCCGCACATCGCCCACATCGCCTACGACGATGAGCGGGGCATGCGCCATTATCGCCAGCCGGAGCTGATGTCCTTTGCCGCCCTGCAGATGCTCGGCAGGGCCTATGACCGCGAACACCCGGGCTTTTTCGAAGCCGCCGTAGCAGCGGGTGCTGGCCACGACTCGGCCGTCATCCTGTACACCTCGGGCACCACGGGCAAACCGAAGGGCGTGTGCCAGAGCCACACGGCGCTGCTGGCGGCCGGCGAAGGCGGCGTGGCCTTCGACAAGCTCACCGACGACGAAGACATCCTGTCCTACCTGCCCATGGCGTGGGTGGGCGACTGCCTGTTTTCGCTGGCGCAGGCCATGGTGGCCGGCTTTACCGTCAATTGCCCTGAATCGGGCGACACGGTGATGATCGACATGCGCGAAATCGGCCCCACCTGCTACTTTGCGCCGCCGCGCGTTTTCGAGAATATGCTCACCAGCGTGATGATACGCATGGAAGACGCCAGCAGCATCAAGCGCCACATGTTCAGCCATTTCATGGACGTGGCCAAGCGCTGCGGCGCGCAGATTTTGGATGGCAAGCCCGTGTCGCTGGCGGACCGCCTCAGCTACAAGCTGGGCGAACTGCTCGTATACGGCCCCCTGAAAAACGTGCTGGGACTGTCGCGCGTGCGCGTCGCCTATACGGCCGGCGCCGCCATCGGCCCCGACCTGTTCCGCTTCTACCGTTCCATCGGCGTCAACCTCAAGCAGCTGTACGGCTCCACTGAAACCTGCGCCTATGTGTGTCTGCAGCCGGACGGCAATATCAAGTTCGACAGCGTGGGCTTGCCGGCGCCGGGCGTGGAAGTCAAGCTGGCGGCCAATGGCGAAGTGCTGGTCAAGTCGCCCGCCACCATGAGCGGCTATTTCAAGCGTCCCGACGCGACTGCCGAAGTGATCGACGCCGACGGCTACTTTCATACGGGCGACGCGGGGGTGTTCGACAGCGAAGGCCACCTGAAAATCATCGACCGCGCGGCCGATGTCGGCAAGCTGACGTGCGGCGCCATCTTCGCGCCCAACTACATCGAAAACAAGCTCAAGTTCTTCCCTTTCATCAAGGAAGTGGTGGCCTTCGGCCATGCGCGCGACCAGGTGTGCGCCTTTATCAATATCGATATCGAAGCGGTGGGCAACTGGTCGGAGCGGCGCGGCATCGCGTATGCCGGCTACACCGACCTGGCGGCGCGCGCCGAAACCTATGGCTTGATCCGCGACTGCATCGAGCAGGTCAACGCAGAACTGGCGACCGACCCCTTGATGGACCGCACGCAGGTGCACCGCTTCCTGGTGCTGCACAAGGAACTCGACCCGGACGACGACGAGCTGACGCGCACGCGCAAGGTACGCCGCAAATTCATCGCCGAAAAATATGCGGTGCTCATTTCCGCCCTGTATGAAGGCAAGGCAACGCAATACATCGAGACCCAGGTGAAATTCGAGGATGGCCGCACCGGTTCGACCAGCGCCGACCTGCAGATCTGGGACAGCAAAACGTATCGGCCCCAGGGCCTGGCCGCATGATGGAGCACAGCACGATGCAAATGAACGAACCCGACGCCCATTTCGGCACGGCCCGCAAGACGGGGCCCGTGATCCTCGACCTGAAGAACATCTCGCTGTCGTTTGGCGGCGTGAAGGCGCTGACCGACATCTCGTTTGACGTGAAGCAGCATGAAATCCGCGCCATCATCGGCCCGAACGGCGCGGGCAAGAGCTCGATGCTGAACGTGATCAATGGCGTGTACCGTCCGCAGCAGGGCGAGATCATCTACCGTGGCGAGCACCGGCGCGGCATGGATTGCTACGCGGCCGCCAAGTCCGGCATCGCGCGCACCTTCCAGAATATCGCCCTGTTCAAGGGCATGACGGTGCTCGATAACATCATGACGGGGCGCAACCTGAAGATGAAGTCGAATTTTCTCTTGCAAGCCCTGTACTGGGGCCCGGCGCGGCGCGAGGAAATCGAGCACCGCAAAAAGGCCGAGGAGATCATCGACTTCCTGGAAATCCAGGCCATCCGCAAGACGCCCGTGGGGCGCCTGCCCTACGGCTTGCAAAAGCGGGTGGAGCTGGGCCGCGCGCTGGTGGCCGAACCGGAAATTTTGCTGCTGGATGAACCGATGGCCGGCATGAACGTGGAAGAAAAGCAGGACATGTGCCGCTTCATCCTCGACGTCAACGACCAGCTGGGCACGACGATTGTGCTGATCGAGCACGACATGGGCGTGGTGATGGATATCTCCGACCGCGTGGTGGTGCTCGACTACGGCAAAAAGATCGGCGACGGCACGCCCGACGAGGTGCGCAGCAATCAGGATGTCATCAACGCATATTTGGGTGTCGCGCACTAGCACCAGACAAGGGATAGCAATGAATATCAATTTTTTCTTTGAAGTGCTGATCGGCGGCCTGCTGTCGGGCGTCATGTACGCGCTGGTGGCGATCGGTTTTGTCCTGATCTACAAGGCCTCGGGTGTGTTCAATTTTGCGCAGGGAGCGATGGTATTTTTCGCCGCCCTCACCTGCGTCGGCATCATGGACAAGTTCGGCCTGTCGCTATGGCTGGCCATCCCGCTGACGATGCTCACCATGATAGCTCTGGGCATGGCGATTGAAAGGGTGGTCTTGCGCCCCCTCGTCAATCAGCCGGAAATCACGCTGTTCATGGCCACCATCGGCCTGACCTTTTTCATCGAAGGCCTGGCGCAGCTGATGTGGGGCTCGCAAGTGCACAAACTGGACCTGCCCATCGAAGACGTGCCAATGCCATTCCTGATGGAGCATTTCAATATCATCATCTCGCAGTTTGACGTGGTGGCGGCCGGCATCTGCGCGCTGCTGGTGATTTGCCTGGCCCTGCTGTTCTCGAAAACCAAGGTGGGCCGCGCCCTGCGCGCCGTCGCCGACGACCACCAGGCGGCGCTGGCGGTCGGCATCCCGCTGCAGCGCATCTGGGCCGTGGTGTGGGGTGTGGCGGGCCTGGTGGCCATGGTGGCCGGCTTGCTGTGGGGCGCGCGCAACGGCGTGCAGTTCGCCCTCACCTTCATCGCCTTGAAAGCGCTGCCGGTGCTGATCCTCGGCGGCTTTACGTCGGTGCCGGGCGCCATCGTCGGTGGCCTGATCATCGGCGCCTCGGAAAAGCTGGCCGAAGTCTACCTCGGCCCCATGGTGGGCGGTGGCATCGAAGGCTGGTTCCCGTATGTGCTGGCCCTGCTGTTCCTGCTGGTGCGCCCGGAAGGCCTGTTCGGCGAGAAAATCATCCGGCGCATCTGACGCCGCACCGCCGCCGCACTATGCACACGACGCACAACGCTACCGCTCCATCGCAAAGGACACGCCATGATTTACCGTGAAGCAGGACAATTCAAGACCAGCTACCAGGCTGACAACCAGATCTTCCCGATCCGCCAGGATCGCCTGGCGCTGACGGCCACGCTGCTCGTCGCCGTCTTCCTCCTGCCGTATTTTGCCTCGCCCTACATGTTGTCGGCGATCCTGATTCCCTTCCTGATCTTCGCGCTGGCGGCACTGGGCCTGAATATCCTGACCGGCTACGCAGGCCAGCTGTCGCTGGGTACGGCCGCCTTCATGGCCGTGGGGGCGTTTGCCTCGTATAACTTCATGGCCCGCCTGCCGGGATTACCGCTGCTGGTGTCGTTCATCCTGGGCGGCCTGTGTGCGGCCATGGTGGGCATCGCCTTCGGCCTGCCCTCCCTGCGCATCCGCGGCTTTTATCTGGCCGCCTCCACGCTGGCGACGCAGTTTTTCGTCGTCTGGTGCCTGACCAAGATCCCGTACCTGACCAACTACAGCTCCTCGGGCGTGATCACGGTGCAGAAAATGACCATCTTCGGCTACCAGTTCGATACGCCGCAAAGCAAATACCTGCTGGTGCTGGCCATCGTCGCCGGCATGGCGCTGCTGGCCAAGAACATGATCCGCTCGAACGTGGGCCGCTCGTGGATGGCCGTGCGCGACATGGACATGGCGGCCGAGGTGATTGGTTTTCGCCTGATGCGCACCAAGCTGCTGGCTTTCGCCGTCAGCTCGTTTTACTGCGGCGTGGCGGGCGCGCTGTATGCGTATGCCTACCTGGGCACGGTGGAACCGGAAGCGTACAACCTGGACCTGTCCTTCCGCATCCTCTTCATGATCATCATCGGCGGCGTCGGCTCGATTTTAGGTTCCTTCCTCGGCGCGGCCTTTATCGTGCTGCTGCCCGTCTTCCTGAACACCATCGCGCATGGCCTGGCATTGCCCACCAGCGTGGCCTCGAACCTGGAACTGATGGTGTTCGGCGCACTGATCATCTTCTTCCTGATCGTCGAGCCGCACGGCCTGGCCAGGCTGTGGCAGATCGCGAAAGAAAAATTACGCCTCTGGCCTTTCCCGCACTAACGGTTTTACTTCGCAGTCCGATGTCGGTTCACTTGAATACCAAATAAAACAAGAGGAGACACAATGAAACACATCAAATCGCTCATGCTGGCCGCCGCCATCGCCAGTGCCGCACTCACCATGGCCGGCAGCGCCCAGGCGCAGGACAAGGAACAGTACATCGCCCTGCCGTCCTACCGCGTGGGACCGTATGCGGCCGGCGGCTCGGGCTTCTACGGCGGCATCATCGATTACTTCAACCTGGTCAACCAGGCCGGCGGCGTGAATGGCGTCAAGATCAGCTGGGAAGAATGCGAAACCGAATACAACCCGTCGCGCGGCGTGGAATGCTATGAACGCCTGAAAACCAAGCAGGGCGGCGCCACTCTGGTCGAGACCCTGTCCACGGGCGTCGCCTACGGTATCCTGGACCGCGTGGCGCAAGACAAGATCCCCATGACGATGATCGGCTACGGCCGCTCGGATGCCGCCAACGGCAAGGTCTTCCCCTACGTCTATCCGCTGATCTCCAGCTACTGGAGCCAGGCCGCCGCCATGATCAAGTACCTGGGCGACAAGGACGGCGGCATGGACAAGCTGAAAGGCAAAAAGATCGTCCACCTGTACCACGATTCGGCCTTCGGCAAGGAGCCTCTGCCCGTGCTGGAAGCGCTGTCGAAACAGTATGGCTTCGAACTGGTGAAAATTCCCGTCGCGCCGCCAGGCAGCGAACAGCAATCGCAATGGCTGCAAATCCGCCAGGCCAAGCCGGACCACGTGATCCTGTGGGGCTGGGGCGTGATGAACTCCGTTGCCATCAAGACGGCGCAGCGCAACGGCTTCCCGCGCGACAAAATGCTGGGCGTCTGGTGGGCCGGCTCCGAGGAAGACACGATTCCATCGGGCGACGCGGCCAAGGGCTACACGGCGATGACGTTCAATACGCCAGGCAACTACCCCGTGCTCGACGACATCCGCAAGAAACTCTACGCGTCCGGCAAGGGCAACCTGTCCGACCAGTCGCGCGTCGGCTCCGTCTACCACATGCGCGGCGTCACGGCCGGCATCCTGTGGGTGGAAGCAATCCGCGTGGCGCAGGAAAAATTCGGCAAGGGCAAGCCTGTCACGGGCGAGCAGATGCGCTGGGGCCTGGAAAACCTGAACGTCGACGACGCGCGCCAGAAGGCCGTCGGCGCGCTGGGCATGTTCCCCACCGTGAAAACCAGCTGCGATGACCATGAAGGTTCGGGCGCCGTGAAAGTACAGCAGTGGGATGGCAAGAAATGGACCGCCATCACGCCGAAATGGATCGTCGGCGACAAGGCCCTGGTGCGCAAGCTGGTCGAGGAATCGTCTGGCAAGTACGCCGAAGAGAAAAAGATCACGCCGGCGTGCATGAAGTAATGCCGTAGGCGAGAGGAACCGGACCGGCCACCGCCGGTCCCGTGTTTAACATTTTAAAGAAGCAGCCATGACCCACACTGCCACGCAATCCCCGATCAAGGCGGAAACGCCACCGCCCTACCTGTCGGTGAACAATATCGAAGTCATCTACGACCACGTGATCCTGGTCCTGAAGGGCGTGTCGTTGCAAGTGCCGCAAGGCAAGATCGTGGCGCTCCTGGGCGCCAACGGCGCCGGCAAGTCAACCACCCTGAAAACCATCTCGACCCTGCTGCGCGGCGAGCGCGGCGACGTCACCAAAGGAGAAGTCCAGTTCAAGGGCGAGCGCGTGGATCAATTGACGCCGAATGAACTGGTGAAACGGGGCCTGTCGCAAGTGATGGAAGGACGCCACTGTTTCGGCCACCTCACCATCGAGGAAAACCTCCTGACGGGCGCCTACACGCGCAGCCTGTCGCGCGGCGAGTTGAAAGACGCGCTGGAAAAGGTCTACCACTACTTTCCGCGCCTGAAAACGCGGCGCAGCAGCCAGGCCGGCTATACCTCGGGCGGCGAGCAGCAGATGTGCGCCATCGGCCGCGCGCTGATGGCCAAGCCCTCGATGATTTTATTGGATGAACCCTCGATGGGCATCGCGCCGCAGATCGTCGAAGAGATCTTTGGCATCGTCAAGGATTTGAACCACAAGGAAAACGTGTCTTTCCTGCTGGCCGAACAGAACACCAACGTGGCACTGCGCTACGCCGACTTCGGCTACATCCTGGAAAACGGCCGCGTCGTGATGGAAGGGCAAGCCCAGGAACTGGCCAGCAACGAAGACGTCAAAGAGTTTTATCTGGGCGTGTCCAGCGCCGGACGCAAGAGCTTCCGCGACATGAAGTTCTACCGCCGCCGCAAGCGCTGGCTGGCCTGACACGGGAGCGGCCGTCATGGACCTGGAACGCGCCAGGCAGGTGTGCCGCGCCTTTCCCGGCGCGACAGAAGACATCAAATGGACGAACGTGCTGGCGTTTTGCGTCGGTGGCCGGCTGTTCGCGCTGTGCGGCGCAGAAGCACACAGCACGCGCGGCATGAGCTTCAAGGTCGATGCGGAACGCTTCCTGGAATTGACGGACCGCCCCGGTTTTCGCCCGGCGCCCTACCTGGCGCGGGCCAAGTGGGTGCATATCGCCAGCCCCGACGCGCTGGACGACGACGAAATGGCCACCCTGCTGCAGCGCTCATACAGCCTGATTTTTGCGGGGCTGACGAAAAAAATGCAACGTGACATTGGAGAATCAGCAACATGACCGATACGCTCGACAGTCTGGAAGCACGCGCCCCCGAAGCGCGCGAACGCGAATTGATGGACGGCCTGCCGCAGCTGATCGCGCGCGCGCAAAAGGCGCCGGGCTGGGCCCGCATCCTCGACGGCGTCAACGCGGCCGACATCACCAGCCGCGCCGCGCTGGCGCAGCTGCCCGTGACGCGCAAGTCCGACCTCAAGCAGTTGCAGCACGATGCCTTGCCGTTCGGCGGCTTGAATACGACGCCGAAAAACGCCATGGCACGCGTGTATGTCTCGCCCGGGCCCATCTTCGATCCGGAAGGCCGCGGCCCGGACTGGTGGCGCTTCGCTCGGCCCATGTATGCGGCCGGCGTGCGCGCCGGCGGCCTGCTGCAGAACTGTTTTTCGTATCATTTCACGCCGGCCGCCTTCATGGTCGAAGGGGGCGCCGCACGCATCGGCTGTACCGTCATCCCGGCCGGCATCGGCCAGACGGAAATGCAGGTGCAGGCGATGGTCGACCTGAAGCCGGACACCTACATCGGCACGCCGTCATTCCTGAAACTGATCATCGAAAAGGCGCGCGAGATGGGCGCCGACATCAGCAGCGTCACCAAGGCCCTGATGGGCGCGGAAGCCTTGCCCGAATCCTTGCGCAGCTGGTTTGCCGAGAATGGCGTGCCGCACGTGTTCCAGACCTATGCCTCGGCCGATATCGGCAGCATCGCCTATGAAACGGCCAGCAATGGCAAGCGCAATCCGGGCATGGTCGTTGATGAAAACGTGCTGCTCGAAATCGTCCATCCGGGCAGCGGCATTCCCGTCGCACCGGGTGAAGTGGGCGAAGTCGTCGTCACCGTCTTCAATGACGACTACCCGCTGATCCGCTTCGCCACGGGCGATCTGTCCGCCGTGCTGGTCGATACGCCAGACTCACCGTGCGGGCGCACGAATACGCGTATCAAAGGCTGGATGGGACGCGCGGATCAAACCACCAAGGTGCGCGCCATGTTCGTGCATCCGTCGCAGGTGCATGAAATCGCGCGCCGCCATCCGCAAATCAAAAAGGCGCGGCTGGTGGTGTCAGGCCGCATGGCCAACGACGAGATGGCTTTGCATTGCGAAGTCGACGATCCGCTTGACGCCAGCGACGTGGAAGCCATCATCGGCTCGATCCGCGAACTGACCAAGCTGCGCGGCGACGTGGTGCTGGTGGCCGTGGGCAGTCTGGCGCAGGACGGCAAGATCATCGACGATATGCGCGATTACAAATAAGGCGAAATTGCGGGATAATACCGGCATTGACCATCAGCCCTACTCATCGCCATGCAAGAGTCCATGCAAGAATTTCATCACAACCGTGCCCGTGATCTGATCAAGAACGCGGAACTGCTGTTCGACCAAGATACCGTGCAGGCGTCGATCACGCGCATGGCCGATGTACTCAACACGCGCTTCAACGCCGAGGACTCGAAAGAGTTCCCGCTGGTGCTGGGCGTGATGGGCGGCGCCGTCGTCTTTACGGGCAACCTGCTGCCGCAACTGAGCTTCCCGCTCGAATTCGACTACATCCATGTGAGCCGCTACGGCGACGACGACAAGGGTGGCGAAGTGGTGTGGAAAGTCATCCCACGTTCGAACGTGGCGGGCCGCACCGTCATCGTGCTCGACGATATTCTCGACGAAGGCGAAACCCTGGCGCACGTCAAGCAGCGCTTGCTGGACATGGGCGCCTCGGAAGTGATCCTGGCCGTGTTTGCCGACAAAGCCATTGGCAAGAAAAAACCCGTGCAGGCGGACATCGTCGGCCTGGTGATCCCGAACCGCTTCGTCGTCGGCTTCGGCATGGATGCATACGGCTACTGGCGCAACCTGCCAGGCCTGTGGGCCATCAAGCCCGAGGATTTGAAGCAGGAATAAGCCATCTTGCAAGATGGCTTATTCCGGGGTCAGACCCGCCGGGTCTGACCCCAGCCTTCACGTTTTACAGCTTCAGCCGCGCGCGCGCCGCATCGTATTCAGCCTTCAGGCGCGCCACCATCTCTTCTACGCTCGGCACATCATCCATCAAGCCCACGCCCTGGCCAGCGCCCCAGATGTCGCGCCAGGCCTTGGCGCTGCCGGAGCCAAAATTCATCGAACTCTTGTCCGCTTCGGGCAAGGCTTCCGGATCGAGTCCGGCCGCGACGATCGATTTTTTCAGGTAATTGCCGTGCACGCCCGTAAACAGGTTCGTGTAGACGATGTCCGAGGCTGCGGATTCGACGATGGCGTCGCGGTAGCCATCGCTGACGTTCGATTCCTTGGTCGCCAGCCAGCGCGAGCCGATGTAGGCAAAGTCGGCGCCCATGGCTTGCGCGGCCAGCACGGCGTCGCCCGTGGCGATGGAGCCCGACAGCGCCAGCGGACCGTCAAAGAATTTGCGCACTTCGCCCACCAGCGCGAACGGCGACAGGGTGCCAGCATGGCCGCCAGCGCCGCTGGCCACCAGGATCAAGCCGTCGACACCCGCCTCCAGCGCCTTTTTCGCGTGGCGGATCGAGATCACGTCATGCAACACGATACCGCCATAGCTGTGGATGGCGTCGAGCATTTCCTTGGGCGGCGCGCGCAGCGAGGAAATGATGATGGGAATCCGGTGTTTCACGCACACTTCCACGTCATGCGCCAGGCGGTCGTTCGACTGGTGCACGATCTGGTTGACGGCGATCGGCCCCACTTTCTTGTCCGGATTGGCGGCCTGGAAGGCGGCCAGCTCGGCCTGCAGCTCGGTGAGCCAGGTGTCGAGCAATTCGGCGGGACGCGCATTCAGGGCCGGGAAGGAACCGACGATGCCGGCCTTGCACTGCGCCGCGACGAGGGCCGGGCCGCTGGCGATGAACATCGGCGAGGCGATAACGGGTAAGGAAAGGTTTTGCAACGCAACAGGCAATGCCATGGCGGACTCGCTGGAAAGTTGATCGGGATGAGAGACACACTGAACGTTGATTATAGTGCAAAAAAAGTACGGTCGTGCTGAATTTATCACCTGGCCGTTTCAGCCCTCGTTAAGCAAGTACTCACCCTCGACCCGTGCCGCTGTCGCCCTCACCAGTTGCGCAACGGCCCACTCGGCCAGCGCGGCCGCCTCCTGGTGCAGGAAGCGCCGGTTGGCCTCTTCGAAGATGGGCATGCCGCGCAACAGGGCTGGTATTGCGGCGATGGCGATGCGCTGACGCTCCAGCAGCAAAAATTTCAGCAGCACCTTGACGGCATTCTGCGCATTGCGCACGGGGTCGGACGACAGGTAGTCGAGACGCGAATAAGCGCGCTGCAGGGCGCCGGCGGTGTCCTGGAACGGTCGTCCGTGGCCGGGAATGACCACGCGCACGTCGAGGCTGGCGATCAGGTCCAGCGTGGCGCGCGCTTCAAGAAAGCCGGAGCCGCCATCGAGTTCGGGGAAGATCACGCCAAAGCCGTTTTCCCACAGGGCGTCGGCGGAGATCAGGATGCCCTCGTCGGCGCAGTAAAAAATCAGCGAGTGCGGATCGTGACCGGGTGCGCCCAGTGCCTGCCAGCGCAGGTCGGCCAGGGTCAAGGTGTCGCCGGGAGAGACGGTGGCGTCAAAGCCGAAGCGCGGGCATTGCTGACCCGTGGCCTGGAAACTCAGGGCATCGACATCCCACGCTCGCACCTTCTCCGCTTCCGACACGGGAATGGCCGTCTGGCAGCCATATTCGGCTTGCAGCAGCGCGTTGCCGCCGCAATGGTCGGAGTGCAGATGGGTGTTGAACAAGCGGTCCAGCGGTCGCCCTTGCAAGCTATGGCGCAGCAGGGCCAGTGTTTGCGGCGCATGCGTGACATAGCCGCTGTCGATCAGGGCCGTGTCATCGTTGCCCTTGAACAGGATGTTATTCGACGACAGCCAGCCGCGTTCGAACACCTGAATGGCATCGGGGAACAGCGCTGGCGATCGCGGCATGGGCTTCCTCAGTAATCGGACTCGAAGTCGAGCAAAGATTCGCGTCCCGGCAATTCGGCCCATACGGCGCGCTTGAAGTCGTCGTCGGCCTTGCTCCAGGCGATGATCTCGTCGAGCGTACGCAAGCAGCCTTCGCACAAGCCACTGTTGCGGTTCATTTTACACAGGCTGACACAGGGCGACGGCACCGGTGACGGCAAAGGGGGCGGAACGGCTGGCGGAGGTGGGGTAGCGACCATCATGGAGCGGCATCGTTAAACGTGAAGGCTTGCATTATGCCGCGAAACCGTGCCGGCGAGGCGATGGCGTCGGCATGCAATGCTCCTTTGAATATATTTTCAAGCGAAATAATGATCAAAAAGGCATACGCTGCACATTTATTTTAAGCCTTGTTTTCACTCTGCGGGGATCCGTCCTAAAACACGATCAGGCCAGATCCTGCTTGACTTGAGATATTTCACAACTATACTACCATCCATGCAGATGGCAATTGGATGCCACGTGGAGTTTTTGGAGAGATATGGCCAAGCAAGACAGCAAGCCCAAAATTGGGGAATCAGAAAAGATCACGATCAACCTCGGTTTGATCGACCTGGGGCAGATCGATCTGCTGGTCCAGGAGGGATTTTATTCCAACCGCACGGATCTGATCCGTACGGCCATACGCAACCAGCTGGGTATCCACGCCGACGTGGTGAAACAAACCGTCGCCCGTAAAAGCCTGGTATTGGGCATGCAGCATTACTCGCGCGCCGACCTGGAAGCGATCCAGGCAGCCGGCCAGCGCCTGCAGATACAGGTGCTGGGACTGGCCAGCATCGCCAGCGACGTCTCCGTGGAACTGGCACTGGCCACCATCGAGTCGATTTTCGTATTAGGTGCCCTGCATGCCAGCACTGTCGTGAAGACGGCGCTCGCAGGGCGAATTCACTAGCGTATTGGTTCGCGGCGATGACCCGGCCGATGCGCGGCACCGTTAAGGATGGTCATGAAACTACCTCTCAATATGTTGGCGCACATGCGCGCCGCAACCCGCAATCTGATGGGCCAAGGTCCCGCCGCCGCCACCGAAGCCATCCAGCAGGCGCTGTCTGCCGCTGGTCTGGCGCCGAAGGCAGCAGCCACGCAAGCGCCGCCACCGCAGCCGATGCGCGATATTAATCCACCACCTGCGCCACCACCGGCGCAGGCCCGGGCTGAGGCGCCGCAAGCTGACGCGGTGCCGCCCACGCCCGCGCAGGCGGCGCAGGATTTCGCACAGGATTTCATGGCGCGCCTGGGCGTGCCCGCCGGCCTGGTCCAGCACGGCTTCGACATGCCCAGCTTCGAACTGCCGAATTTTCACACCCCCGGTTTCAACGCCCCGGCCACCGCTCCTGCGGAAATACCCGCTGGCGCGCAGTTCATCGACGGCGTGTACCGCAACCATGCGGGCACGCGTTCGTACAAACTGTATATCCCCAGCAGCTATCACGGCCAGGCCATGCCGCTGATCGTGATGCTGCACGGCTGCACGCAAAATCCCGACGATTTCGCGGCCGGCACGCAGATGAATGCGCTGGCCGAAGAAAAGGAATGTTTTGTCGTCTATCCGGCGCAGACGCAGGGTGCCAACAGTTCGCGCTGCTGGAACTGGTTCAATGCCATCGACCAGCAGCGCGACCAGGGCGAACCGTCGCTGATCGCCGGCATCGCGCGGCAAGTCATCGACGACTACCCGGTGAATGAACGCGAAGTATTCGTCGCCGGCCTGTCGGCAGGTGGCGCCATGGCCGTCATTGTCGGCACCTTGTACCCGGATCTGTTTGCAGCCGTCGGCGTGCATTCGGGCCTGCCATTCGCCTCGGCGCAGGACTTGCCGTCGGCGCTGGCCGCCATGAAGGGCGGCGCCATGCCCAATGCCCAGCGCAAGGCGTCGGCGGGGGGAGTGCCCATTATCGTCTTCCATGGCGACCGCGACACCACCGTCAACCCGCGCAATGGCGATGAACTGATTGCCCAGGGCGTACGCAGCCAGGCGGGCGGCAACACTGCCAGGGCGGCTTCCACGGATGGCAGCGTACCGAATGGCCACCGCTACACGCGCACCACGCACAGCCAGGCCGATGGCTCGACGCTGGGCGAACACTGGGTCATCCACGGCGCAGGTCATGCCTGGTCCGGCGGCAGCGGCAGCGGCAGTTACACGGACGGAAAAGGGCCGGACGCCAGCCGGGAGATGCTGCGCTTCTTCAAGACCGTCAGCTAATCCTTCAGCTGATGTTTTCGGTGTATGGCGCGATCTGCCGCTGCTTGTCGGCGATCTCGCACACGCCATCGGCATAGCGGTTGGAGATGGCGATGAACTGGTCCTGGATCTCCAGGAAGGCGTCGACGATCTCGGCGTCGAAGTGCGAACCGCGCCCCTCGATGATGATCTGCACGGCCTGCGCATGGTCCATGCCCTGCTTGTAAATGCGCCGGCTGATCAGGGCGTCATAGACGTCGGCCAGCGCCATCAGGCGCGCCGAAATCGGGATGTCTTCGCCTGCGAGCCCTAGCGGGTAACCGCTGCCATCCCATTTTTCATGGTGGCTGTAGGCGATCTCTTTCGCGTACTTGAGGAAATCGACTTCGATGCCCAGCTCGTGTTCGGCCGCCAGGATGGCGTCGCGCCCCAATGTGGTGTGCGTCTTCATGATGGCCATTTCGTGTGGCTCGAAACGCCCCGGCTTGAGCAGGATATGGTCGGGGATGCCCACCTTGCCAATGTCATGCAGCGGCGCCGTCTTGAACAGCAGTTCGATATTCTTGTCCGTCAAAAAATCGCGGAAACGCGGCTGGCCGCGTACTTTCTCGGCCAGCGCCTTCAGATAATGCGAGGTGCGGCGGATATGGTTGCCCGTCTCGCTGTCGCGCGTCTCGGCCAGCGAGGCCATGGCGTGAATGGTGACGTCCTGCAGCGCCTTGACTTCCTGCACGCGGCGCTCCACTTCCGTTTCCAGGTACTGGTTCTGGTCGCGCAAGAAATCCTGCATCTGCTTCATCGCCAGCTGCGTCCTGATGCGCGCCAGCACGATGGGCGCCGAAATGGGCTTGGTGATGTAATCGACGGCGCCCAGGGCCAGGCCCAGCTGCTCGTCGGCCACCTCGCTCATGGCGGTCACAAAAATCACGGGTATGCCGGCCGTGGCGGGATCGGCCTTCAGAGCGCGGCACACATCGTAGCCGCTCATGCCCGGCATCATGATGTCGAGCAGGATCAGGTCGGGCTGGTCGCTGCCGGCGGCGATCTTCAGGGCGCGCTCGCCATTGACGGCGATCTTGGTCCGGTAATCGTCTTCCAGTACCGCGCGCAACAGGTCGATATTGTCTGGCGTGTCGTCGACTACCAGGATGGTTGGCTTGCTTGCCGGCGCTCTCATGCCCGTCCTTCGTTCTGCATAGTTATCCTTGTCACAGTGTCAGCTCCAGCGCATCGGCCACCTCGCCCAGCTGCGCCAGCGCACCTTCGAAATCGTATTGTCCCAGCATACGCTTCAACTGGCGCGCATGTTCCGCCTGCCCGGCCGCGACCAGCACGGGACCGATGCCGTCGAGATGCTTGACGGCCTGCGCGTCGTCCTGCTGCAGCAGTTGCGACAGTTCGCGCAAGCCCGTCTCCAGGTATGCCCGGTCCACCGGTGCCACCACGGCGTTGCCCGGCTCGGCCACATTGCTGCGCGACTGCATGGCCAGCACGATCTTCGGCACCAGTTCATCGAGCGCCTGGGTGCAGGCGGCCAGCGCCTGCGGCAAGCCGTCATGCGAGCCCAGGCTGAGCAGGTGCTCGACCCGCGCCGCGCTGTCGGCCAGGCCACCGGCGCCGATATTGCCGGCCAGGCCCTTCAGGGTATGCGCTTCGCGGATTGCCGTCTCGAGCTGATTGTTCTCGATGGCGGCGACGATGCGCTGCATGGCATCGAACTGGGTTTCCACAAAACGGTCCAGCAATTTTCGCATCAAAGTGGCATTGCCGCCCACGCGCCGCATGGCCTCCGCCATTTTCAGACCGGCGATCACGGGTAGTTCCGCTTCCGGCTGCGCCACCACCGCCGTCATTTCCTGCGGCGTGGCCGGCGCGATCCAGCGCGCCAGGGTACCGAACAGCTGCGCCACGTCGATCGGCTTGGCGATGAAATCGTTCATGCCGGCGTCCAGGCATTTTTCCTTGTCGCCGACCATGGCATTGGCCGTCATGGCGATCACGGGCAAATTCGAATAACGGGGATCCTGACGCAGCTTGCGGGTGGCCTGGTAGCCATCCATCACAGGCATCTGGCAATCCATCAGCACGCCGTCATAGGCGTTTTCCTCGATCTTCGCCAGCGCGATGGCACCATTGCTGGCGATATCGACACGGATGCCGGCATCGTTGAGAATATGCTGCGCCACTTCCTGGTTCACTTCATTATCCTCCACCAGCAGTAGCCAGGCACCGCGCAGGGCGCGTTCGTCTTCGCGGTAGCTGCTCTGGCGCTGCGTCTTGCGACTCTGCCCCGTGACGCCGCCAAACACGAACGATATCTGGTCGAGCAGGGTCGAGGCGCTGACCGGCTTGTTCAATACGCCGTCGAGCGGCAAGTCCCGCTGGCGCGCGGCCTCCAGCAGCGCTTCGCGATGGAAGGCCGTAACCATGATGCAGGCCGGTGTCGCATCGATGCCGGCGGCATCAGCACGGATGCCGGCCAGGGTATCGAGGCCGTTCATGCCCGGCATTTTCCAGTCCATCAGCACCAGGCCGTACGGGCGCCCCTCGGCGCGCGCCTGCGCCACGGCGCCGATGGCCAGCACGCCGCCAAACACGGCACGCGCTTCGAAGCCCAGCGCCGTCAGCATGCTGACGAAAATTTCACGCGCGCTGGGGTTGTCGTCAACCACCAGCACGCGCAGGCCCTGGAACTGCTGTTGATGCTGTAACTGCGGCAAGCTGTCGCGCGGCACGGCGGCCAGGCCGAAGCGGGCCGTGAAGAAAAAGGTACTGCCTACACCCGCTTCGCTGACCAGGTCAATCTCGCCCTCCATCATTTCCACCAGGCGCTTGCTGATGGTCAGTCCCAGGCCAGTGCCGCCATGGTGGCGCGTGGTCGACGTGTCGGCCTGGGTAAAGGCCTGGAACAACTTGCTGCGTTGGGGCGGCGTCAGGCCGATGCCCGTGTCGCGCACGTCGACGCGCAGCACCGCTGCGTGTTCTTCGATCTGCTGCAGGCGGATGGTGACAACGATCTCGCCCTTGTCCGTGAATTTGATGGCATTGTTGGTCAGGTTGATCAGCACCTGGCCGAGGCGCAGCGGATCGCCCTGCAATGCGTTCGGCACGTCGGGGCCGATGTCGAACAGCAGTTCGAGCCCCTTGTCCTGGGCCCGCATCACGGATAGGTCGGCGATCTGCGCCAGCACGTCCTCGAGGAAAAAATCGACTTTTTCAAAGGCCATCTTGCCCGCTTCGATCTTCGAGAAATCGAGGATGTCGTCGATGATGGCCAGCAGGTTCTTCGACGCCGACTCCACCTTCTCCAGGTAGTTGCGCTGAGTCGACGTAAGCTCGGTCTGCAGCGCCAGGTGGGTCATGCCGATGATGCCGTTCATCGGCGTGCGGATCTCGTGCGACATATTGGCCAGGAAGTCCGACTTCATCTTGGTCGCATCTTCTGCCACTTCGACGGCATGGCGCAGATCCTGCTCGACGGCCAGGTTGGTACTCATGTTTTTCAGCGCCTGCAGCAATTCACCCGTTTCATCGCGCGACGTCACTTCGATGACGGAACTGAAGTCGCCGTTGGCCACGCGCGTGGCGATCGCCACCGCCTCGCCCAGCGGACGCGTGATCGAACGCGCAGACCAGGCAAAAGCCAGGCCGATCAACAGGGCTGCCAGCCCGATGCCACCCATCAGGATCAGCGATGTATCGATGTCGTTGCGTATCCTGGCCGCGCTGTCGCGTATCTGTTGCTGCTGCAAGTCATCGAGCTGGCCCACATATAGCAGCACCTTTTCCAGCACCGGCAAGGTCTGCGTCTGCATGGCCTGCTCGGCGCGGGCATCCTCGCCGCGCTCGACCAGTTCGAACATCGCCTTGAGCGAAACATAGTAGTCGGCGCGTGCAAGGTGCATCTGCTCCAGCAGGCGCCGTTCCTCGGGCCGCGCATCGAGACCATCGAGGATGCGCACCTGCTCGTCGATGCCTTGCTTGATCGCTTCCAGGCGCGCCTGATTCTCCTGGCGCCGCGCCAGCTCGTGCTGGTTCGGCAGGTTGCCGATGCGCGTGGCCGCCTCGCGCGCCAGCCCATGGATCTTGCTGGTGGCCTTGGCGGCGACCCAGTCGCGCTGCAGGATATCGTCGGTCTCTGCGCGGATGGCATAGATGCGGCTGCCCGCCAGGACAATGACGACCAGCATCAGCACGATCAAAATGGCATAACCGGCATTGATGCGCACGCCGATGCGGATATCCCTGAAGCGCATGACTTTCCTGTCAGAAATTCTTGAAAATCGAAGTCTGAACGTATTCCCCTACGGAATGCAAGGTTTATTGCAAAGCAATTTATACAGAGGCGCTTATTTGGCCGACGTGATGGCTTTTACAGGGGGTGTCAGGGTCGCGATATGCGCTTGCAGGCATGCCGGGCACCAGCAGCCGATGGCGCGACTGCCTGGCACGGGCATGGCGGGCGGCACGGCCATGCACCAGCATGGTCCGCTGGCCTGCGGGTCAGTCTGGCCACACTGGAAAGTGGCGCCACACAGAGTGCATTCGCTCATGGCTGTGTCTGAATTGGCAAGTGTGTGTCATGCTGCATCGGGGTGCGATGCAGATGTAACTGGCAGTAAAAGGGCTGGCTGGGAGACATATCGGACCAGACTATAGGATCATCAGGGAAAATACAACAAGATCGCCCTATAATGCCTCCAAGATTTTCGTCTTCCCTGTAAAATCTCACCAATCTATTTTCCGGACTCGCCATGAATCAACTAGCTAACTTGAACCTGGACATGAATGACGACTTGACGGCGGTGTCGCCGCAAATCAAGGCGCAGATTCTGGCCGAGGCCCTTCCCTACATTCGCAATTTCCATGGCAAGACCATCGTCATCAAATACGGTGGCAATGCCATGACGGACGAACGCCTGAAGCACGGCTTCGCGCGCGACGTCATCCTGCTCAAGCTGGTCGGCATGAACCCGGTCGTGGTGCACGGCGGCGGACCGCAGATCGACAACGCGCTGAAAAAAATCGGCAAGCAAGGTACCTTCGTGCAAGGCATGCGCATCACCGATGAAGAAACCATGGAAGTGGTGGAGTGGGTGCTGGGCGGCGAAGTGCAGCAGGATATCGTCATGCTGATCAACCATTACGGCGGCCAGGCTGTCGGCCTGACGGGCAAGGATGGCGGCTTGATCCGCGCGCGCAAGATGCAGATGCCGGACCGCGAACATCCGGGCGAATTCCTCGACATCGGCTTTGTCGGCGAGATCGATGCGATCAACCCTGCCGTCGTCAAGGCACTGCAGGACGACGCCTTCATCCCCATCATCTCGCCGATCGGTTTCGGCCAGGATGGCCAGGCCTACAACATCAACGCCGACGTCGTGGCGGGCAAGATCGCGGAAATCCTGAAAGCGGAAAAGCTGATCATGATGACCAACATCGCCGGCGTCCAGGACAAGCAGGGCAACCTGGTGACCGACCTGTCCGCGCGTGAAATCGACGAGATGTTCGCCGATGGCACGATCTCGGGCGGCATGCTGCCAAAGATCTCCTCCGCGCTCGACGCCGCCAAGTCCGGCGTGAACACGGTACACATCATCGATGGCCGCATCGAACACTCATTATTGCTGGAAGTGTTGACCGAGCAGGCTTTTGGTACTATGATCCGTTCGCACTAAAAAAATCGCAATGCATCACAGCGAGTAGTTTGGCGGCGCAGATCACCTGGCGCCGCTTTTAATTTGCCCTTGTAGCTCAGTGGTAGAGCACTCCCTTGGTAAGGGAGAGGCCACGTGTTCGATCCACGTCAAGGGCACCATCGATTTATCCCCGTATCTGAAAAATGTCCATGGCTGCGTTGCCTCGCCTCGCCGACCATGCGTACTGTCTTCGGCTCGGCGCCTTGCCCTGAACACTTTTCCATCTGCTCTGCTGTCTTCCAGCCCGCATCTACTCCGCGTTTCAATACACCCGCTCGACCTTCAAGCCCTTTTGACGCAACAAATCCGGCACGCTTTTCGTTCCGACCAGGTGCAGCACGCCGATGGCGGCCAGGCTGTGCTTTTCGCGCGCCAGCAGTTTCGCGATGCCGTCGGCCAGGGCCGGGTTGCGGCCATCGAGCAGCACTTTTTGTACGAACTGCGCGGCGAACGACGGGTCTTGCGCGGCCTTTGCCGCCAGCTTGTCGAAGGCCACCGCATCGGCCGTGCGCCAGGCGTTGGCGATCTCGCGCGCTTCCTGGCTTTGTTCCTGGTCTTCGATCGACGCCACGCTGTCTTCCAGGAAGCGGCACTGGTCGAGGGGCGACATGGCGCCAAACAGCGCCATCTGGCCTTCCATCGATTCAAGTTCCACCACGGGGATCTTGCGCGCCCTGGCCTGCTGCGACAGATAATTATCGACCGCCAGGTCGGAGCGGTAGCCGAGCGTGGAAAATTCGCCGATGGCCAGCATGCTGGCCAGCATCCACGGCTTCATTGGCGCCACCGCTTCGGGCGCTATACCGTATTTTTGCAACAGCGGCGCCAGGCGAGGCGCCAGGGTCTGGCGGCAGTCAATCGCTACCTTGCTGCCAGGCGCCTCCATGCCGTATTTCAGCACGGCGCCCAGGGCGGCGCGCGGATCGGCGCCCGGATCAATCTCCAGCGCCAGCGCCCCGGCGCCTTCCAATGCCTGTGTCACGGTCGGCTCCAACGGATAAAAATCGGGTGCGCCAACGTGGATGGTGCCGAACACATACAGGGTGTGGCTGGCGTCCTGCACCTTGAACAGGGCGCCCCGGTTTTGCGCCACGGGCGGCGCTTCCGCCAAGGCCGCCTGCAACGGCAGCAAGAATAATCCGCAAAACATCACTATAATCTGGCGTCGCATGGTTTTCCTGATTGTTGAATTTTTCATCTTCTCTCGCTAGCAAAGACTCTCGTGCCTGTGTCCCATCTTAACCGCTCGTCGCCGGTGTGGCTGTTTGACCTCGACAACACGCTGCACAATGCTTCGCATGCCATTTTCCCCACCATCACGGCCAATATGAACACGTATATTGCCCGCGTACTGGGCGACGGCGTGACGCCGGCCGACGACGCGATCGTCAATGCGGCGCGCGCGGCCTACTGGCGCCGCTACGGCGCCACCTTGCTGGGCATGGTCAAGCACCATCAGGTGCAGGCAGCGCATTTTTTGCACGAGACGCATACCTTCGACGATTTGCGCGCCATGATACGCGCCGAGCGGGGACTGGGGGCTTTACTCAAACGCCTGCCTGGCCGTAAAATTTTACTCACCAACGCGCCGCTGCGCTATTCGAGCGACGTGATGCGCCACCTGGGCCTGCGCCAGCACTTTGCGCAGCATATCGCCATTGAGGCGATGCATGTGCACCGCCAGCTGCGACCCAAGCCATCGACCCTGATGCTGCGCAAACTGATGCGCAAGCACCAGATCCGCCCTGGCCGTTGCATCCTGGTGGAAGACACCCTCGCCAACCTGAAGGGTGCGAAAAAACTGGGCCTGCGCACGGCCTGGATCACGCAATACCTGAAAATGGCCGATCCGATCGGCGTGGCAAAGCTGCCCAGAGCGTTAAATCGCCCCGCTTACGTCGATGTCAAAGTAAAATCTGTCCGGCATTTGGCACGCCGCCTTCACCGTCTGCGTTGAAGGGGACTCCTGAGCTTCCGGTTGACGCCGGAAGCCGCACCGCTAGCGGCGGTGACGGACCTCCCCATCAAGGCAGCATTTTTTTTAACGACAAGAGAAAATATGGCAAGCACACCGCCGGGCCAACGCAGGCTACAAATTCTTCAGGCCCTCGCCGCAATGCTGGAGCAGCCGAAAGGCGAAAAGATCACCACTGCCGCACTGGCCGCCAGACTGGCCGTCTCGGAAGCGGCCCTGTACCGCCATTTCGCCAGCAAGGCGCAAATGTTCGAAGGACTGATCGAGTTCATCGAGTCGAGCGTCTTCGGCCTGATCAACCAGATCGCGGAAAAGCACAGCGACGGCATGACGCAGACGCGCGACATCGTCGGCATGCTGCTCAATTTCGCCATCAGCAATCCGGGCATGACGCGCGTGCTGATCGGCGATGCGCTGGTCAATGAAGACGAGCGCCTGCAAGTACGCATGAACCAGTTCTACGACCGCGTGGAACTGGCGCTCAAGCAGGCCTTGCGCGTGGCCGCCGCCGAAGGCCATGGCAAGGAAAGCGAAGTGGCGGCGCGCGCTACGCTGATCGTCAGCTTCGTTATCGGGCGCTGGCACCGCTACGCCAAGAGCGGCTTCAAGATCAATCCATCCCAGGAAGCGGCGCTGCAAATCGCCATGCTGCTGGGGTAAGTCACCGTTGCGGCTGTCCCCATGCATACCGACTGTTTCGCCCTGCTCGACGACGCCAGCACACCAGGCGCCGGTTCGCGCCTGTACACGGGCCTGGCGGCGGTCTTGCAGTGCACCGAGGGTGACGGGTGGCCAGCCCTGCTCGAAGGGCTGCAAGCGGCTTTAAAACGCGGCCAGTATGCCGTCAGCGTATGCAGCTACGAGCTGGGGGCGCACTTGCTGGCCATGCCGCCGCGCCCGGCCGGCATCGATGCGCCGCCGCTGGCGCAAGTGCTCGTCTTTGAACAATGTACTCCGCTGTCGCAGGACGAGGTGTTGCAGTGGCTGGCCGATCAGACGCCGGCGACGGCAACGCCGGCAGGCATCGCCGGCATCCGCGCGAATGTGGATCAGGCCGAATTCACGCGCGCGCTGCACCACATCCACGACTACATCGTGGCCGGCGACACCTACCAGGTCAACTACACGTATCGTTTGCGTTTCGACGCCTTTGGTTCGCCCGTGGCCCTGTATGCGCGGCTGCGCGCGCGCCAGCCCGTACCCTACGGCGCGCTGGTGATGCTGCCCGATGGCGGCGCCCTGCTGTCGCTGTCGCCGGAGCTGTTCGTACGCCATGCGCAAGGCGAGTTGACGGCGCGCCCCATGAAAGGCACGTCGCCGGCCGCCCCTGCGGATCAAGTGGCAGAAAACGCGCGCCGCGCCGCCGCCCTGGCCAATGATCCGAAGAACCGTGCGGAAAACCTGATGATCGTCGACCTGCTGCGCAACGACATCGGCCGCATCGCCGCCACGGGCTCCGTCAAGGTACCGGCCCTGTTCGAGGTGACGCGCTACAGCAGCGTGCTGCAAATGACCTCCACCGTACAAGCGCGCCTGCGCGGAGACGCCAGCCTGGCCGACATCTTCCAGGCCTTGTATCCATGCGGTTCGATCACGGGCGCGCCGAAACGGCGCACCATGGAAATCATCGCCGAACTGGAAGGGGCGCCGCGCGGCATCTACACGGGTGCCATCGGCTGGTTCGATCCGCCGGCCGCCGGCGCTGCCCACGCGGTGGGCGACTTCTGCATGTCCGTGCCGATCCGCACGCTGGCCCTGCAACCGGCTGGCCCTGGCGCTGGCAGTATACGGCGCGGCGAAATGGGCGTGGGTGCCGGCATCGTGCTCGACAGCGATCCGCAAGAGGAATTTGCGGAGTGCCAGCTCAAGGCCCGCTTCCTGACGGGGCTGAGCAACGACTTCGAACTGTTCGAGACCCTGCACGCCAGCCGCGCCGGTGGCTGCCGCCTGCAGGAACGCCACCTGGCACGCCTGGCCACCTCCTGCGCCTACTTCGGTTTTGCCTGGGATGCAGACGCTGCCCGCGCGGCGCTGCAGACGGCCTGCGCACAGCGGCCGGACGATGCGCCATTTCGCCTGCGCCTGGCGCTGCGCCAGGATGGCCAGTTTACGCTGCAAAGCGGCACGCTGACGCCTCTGCCAGCCACAGTCAATGTCATGCTGGCACCTGACGCCACGAGGGCGAACGACCTGTTCCTGCGCCACAAGAGCAGCGTGCGCGCACGCTACGACGCGGCCTGGCGCGCGGCCGAGGCGCAAGGCGGTTTCGACATGCTGTTCTTTAACGAGCGGGGTGAGCTGACGGAAGGCGGGCGCAGCAATGTTTTCATCCGACTCGACGGCCGCTGGCACACGCCGCCCCTGTCCTGCGGCCTGCTGCCCGGAGTGCAGCGCGCGGCCATGCTGGCCGATCCCGCCTGGAACGCGCAGGAAACCATCATCACGCGCGGCATGCTGGCGCAGGCCGAGGCGATTGTCGTGTGCAATGCGTTGCGCGGGGCGATGCCGGCACATATTATCGCTACCGCCTGAAACCGTTCAGGGCAAGGCGCAGTGCCGAAGGCAGTGCAAACTGCACGACGAGGCATTGCAACGCCGCCATGGACTCCTGAAACCGTTCAGGGCAAGGCGCATTGCCGAAGGCAGTGCAAACTGCACGGCGAGGCATTGCAACGCCGCCATGGACTGTTTCAGCCGCTAGATATCTACCTGCATTTCGTAGCCGCCGTATATCATCCGCTTGCCATCGAACGGCAGCTTGGCCGGGTCCATCATCTCGGCCAGGCGCGGGTCTTTCATGACCTTGTCGTTGATTTCATCGCGCCTGGCGCGCGATTCGAACACGATCCATGAAAACACCACCACTTCGCCATCCTGCAAGTCCACCGCCTGCGGGAACGAAGTCAGCTTTCCGGGTTTGACATCGTCGCCCACGCATTCGCGAAATTCCAGCGCGCCATATTCGCGCCAGACGGCGCCGCAGGCGCGCGACATGGCCAGGTAAGCATCGAGCTTGGCTTTCGGTACGGGCACCACAAATCCATCGACATACGCCATGATGTTCTCCTTGATGGTTGTTTTGACAAACACGAACAACCAGCTTAGGACAATGATGGCAAGGCAACAAGCACGGCATTAAAAAAAGGCTATGTCACCGTAAGGTGTGGGAACTCTCCCATGGTTGCCTTCAACAATGTTTCTGGGGAGCGGATGCGTCCGGCGTCGAGTATCCAGCGCCAACCCAGATAATTCG